>NZ_JBIEIS010000037.1:0-137075 GCF_043496855.1 Nonomuraea sp. JJY05 | reverse complement strand
CCACAGCTTGGGGGTGGCGGTGCTGATGACCGGCCGCCCGTCACCGGAGACGCAGGGGCCGCCCGGGTCCGACCAGGTGTCGGCGGCCACGGGGTCGGTCGGGATCGAGTTGTACTCGATGACGGCGACCGGGTTGTTCTTGAACTTCTTCCAGGCCCAGAGGTCGGTCTCGCTGGTGGCATAGAGACCGATGGTCATGCTGTTCCACTTCTTGGCGGCGGCGTCGGCGGCCCACGACGTGACGTCGAACTCGACGCCGCCGGGCGCGCAGGACCCCGTGCCATAGCCCTTGGCCACGTTCACCGTGGAGAGCAGCCTGGTCTTCGCCGGCGGGTTGCTCCAGGTGGTGCTCTTGCTGATCGCGCCGGTCCCCCAGGCCTCCACCTTGCGGGCGCTGCAGGAGTACGACCACGTCTCGTACGTGCGCAGCGTCGCCTTGATGATCTGCTTGCCGTGAATCGTGGAGCCGGTGGCCATCTGGAAGAACGAGCGGTTCGTCTGGGTGGAGCTGATCTTGCCGACGCGGGCGACGTCGCTGGAGTTGAGGTAGTTGGAGTTGGGCCAGTTCTTCCAGACCGCCGTCCACGAGCCGCGGGCGGCCGAGAAGTACGGGTCCAGATAGACGGGGAACTTGGTCTTCGGGTCCGCCAGCATCTTCCTGTCCGGCCTCAGCCGCAGCTGCCTGCCCGCCAGTTCCACGCCCATCGCGGACTCGCGGGCCTCCGGGGAACGGCCTTCCCTGAGTGCCCGCGGGCTCGTGATGCCCTCGGAATCCCACATCTTCGGCGTGGGCGCGATGAAGATCGTCCCTCCGCTCTCGTCGACGGCCTCCACGTTGCCCGCGTTGTCCGTCTTCACCGACAGGCCGGTGACCGAGAGGGGGTAGGCGAGCTCGGTCAGGCCCGCCGCCGCGGCCCGGGACTTGACCACCAGCACGTGGGAGAAGCCGTCCACGTCCGCGGTGACCTGCAGGTCCACGCCCGGCATGACCTCGGCGTAGGTGGCGGTGTCGCCGTTCAGCGTGGGCCTGGGCAGCGCGCCCTGCCAGCCCAGCTCCAGCGTCTTGGCGCCGCGCGCCATGCGTGCGAGCGGTCCGGAACCCCCGCCGGAGAACGTCAGGTCGGCCGCCGTGGCGACCGTCTCGACCGCGCCGTCCGGGCGCAGGCGGAGCGTGGTGTCCACCGGGACCCAGCCGCCGGATTTGCGCACGCGCACCGGGCGGACGTACTGCTCCAGGGTGAACGTGCCGTCGGGCTTGGCCCAGACCTGGCGGGTCTCGCTGCGCTCTGTTTCCACCTCGACGGGCTTGCCGGTGTTGCGGGCGAGGGTGAGCGCGGAGTCCTCGGGTGGTTGGACGGTCTGCGGTGGTTCCACTGTCTTCGCCGCGACGGCGGGCATCGGATCAGGCACCGCCAAGATCGTGAAAGCTAACGCCGCCGCAACCAACCCACGAACTGCCCGCATACGTCCTCACCCATGGTGAGCAGGGGTTACGCGCGGGAAGGCGTGCCCTCCCGGCGTCTCCACGATCTTCGGTTGACGATCGGATTTTCACTCTGACCCCACCAGAGGTCTAGAGTTTTGCTCATTCTGCTCAAATTTCCTTCACAAACCCGCTTTGTCCGGAAATTTCCGTCATGGTGCATCAGGCGTCCGTGGGCAGCGGCCACGCGGCCGGGTTGACCCGCTTGACGATCTCGTTCAGCACGATGCGGACGTACGGCTCCCCCACCCACAGGTGCTTGGCCCCGTCCACCCCGATGACCTCGGCCTGCGGCACCCGCGCGAATCTCGCGCGGGCCTCGTCGGGCCGCAGGTAGTCGTCGAACTCGGGCACCAGCACCACCAGCGGCCGGCCGAAGCGCGCCCAGGCGTCCAGGTCGTGATCGGTGGCCCGGTGCAGCGGCGGCGAGAGCAGGATCGCGCCCTCCACCAGCGGGTCGTGCGCCCACTTCAGCGTCAGCTCCGTGCCGAACGACCAGCCGACCACCCACACCTGGGGCAGGTCGTGGTACTCGGCGTACTCCAGCGCCGCCGCCACGTCGAACCGCTCGCCCTCTCCCCCGTCGAACGCCCCCTCCGAGGTGCCGCGCTCGGAGGAGGTGCCCCGGGTGTTGAAGCGCAGCACGGCCAGGTCGGCGAGGGCGGGCAGCCGGTTGGCGGCCTTCTTGTAGACGTGGCTGTCCATGAACCCGCCGTGGGTGGGCAGCGGGTGCAGCGTCACCAGCGTCGCGACAGGGGGACGGTCGAGGGGCAGGGCCAGCTCGCCGACCAGGGTCAGGCCGTCGCCCGTCTCCAGCTCGATCGGCTCGCGGCGGGCGGGCAGCACGGTGGCCGCGCGAATCTCCACTTCGGGGGTTCCCTTCAATAACGGGTGCGGCCGGGGCCGCGGTCGAGTCTCTTGCGCCAGCAGGCGGTGTGCCAGTGGCGGCGCTCCTCGTCGCCTCCCGGCCAGTTGGGCCAGGCGACGAGGTGCGACTGGCCGCTGCGGATCTCCTGGTCGCAGCCCGGACATCGGTAGTCCTTGGTCGAGGAGGCGCCGGTGAGCATGCGGACCTTCCACTCGCCGTCGGGCCATTCCTCCACTTTGTCCAGCCCGGTCGGGAAGCCGAAGGGACGTGAGGACTCCCTGCGGCGGGCACGGCGGGGGCTCATGGACGCGGGAAACGGCTGACGCCGGCGGTGACGAGCTGGTCGAGCAGGGGGGCGGGCGCGAAGGCGGGCTCGCGGTATTCGGCGTAGAGGGCTCTCAGCCCGTCGCGGACCTTCGCCAGGCCCAGCGACTCCAGCATCTCGAACGGCCCGGCGGGATAGCCGCAGCCCAGGCGCATGGCCGCGTCGATGTCCTCGATCGAGGCGTACCCGGAGTCGTACATCCGCACGGCGTCGTTGAGATAGGGGAAGAGCAGGGCGTCGACCACGAACCCCGCCCGGTCCTTGCACGGCACCGGCGTCAGCCCGGCGACCTTCACCAGGTCCCTGGCGGCCCTCCCGGCCTCCTGCGAGGTCAGCACCGTCGAGGCGAGCTCGGCCACCTGGTCTCCGACGAGGTGCACGCCGACCATCCTGGCGGGGTCGGGAAGGCGTACGGCGTGCTCGATCACGGGACGGTCGGCCAGGCGCAGCACGACGTCGGGCTCCTCGGACTCCTTGAACCCGGCCGCCCGCAGCCGCTCCACCAGCCCGTCGCCGTCGTCCCCGGCCACCCCGAACGTGCCCAGCCGCGACTTCGCCGGCGCCTCCCGTGGCGGGTCGCCGTAGAAGCCCCGGCCCGACTTGCGGCCCAGCAGCCCGGCGGTGACCAGCTCGCGCAGCAGCGGCGCGGGCGCGTGCCGCCGGTCGCGCGTCTCGTCGAACAGCACCCCATCACCTCGTACGCGGTGTCGAGCCCGATCAGGTCGAGCAGCGTGAACGGCCCCATCGGCAGCCCGACGCCCAGCTTCATCGCGGCGTCGATGTCGTCGCGCCCGGCCACGCCCAGCTCCATGAGCACGGCGGCCTGGTTGAGGTAGGGCAGGAGCAGCCGGTTGACCACGAACCCGGCCCGGTCGCCCACCGCCACGGCCGTCTTGCCCAGCCTGCCCGCCAGCGCCGCGATGTCCGCCACCACGCCGGGCGCGGTCACCACCGTCCCGACGACCTCGACCAGCCTCATCACCGGCGCCGGGTTGAAGAAGTGCATCCCCACGACCTGACCCGGGCGGCCGGTGGCGGCGGCGATGGCGGTGACGGACAGCGAGGAGGAGTTGGTGGCCAGGACGGTCCCGGGCTCGCAGATCCGGTCGAGGTCCTTGAACAGCGCGATCTTGTAGTCGAGGATCTCGGGGATCGCCTCCACCACCAGATCGACGTCCCGCAGGTCCTCGCGCGAGGTGGTCAGCGTGATGCGGCCGAGGATCTCGTCACGCTGGCCGGGCGCCAGCTTGCCCTTGTCGACGGCCTTGCCGGTGGAACGCTCGAGATGCCCGCGGCCCCTGGCCAGAGCCTCGGCGTCGGCCTCGACCCCGATCACGCGCAGGCCGGCCCGCGCGAACACCTCGGCGATCCCGGCTCCCATCGTGCCGAGCCCGACCACTCCCACCCGTTCGAACGCCATGCGTCCAGTTTTCCAGAGCCGCTAAGGTGGGGCGTCATGCGGCTGGTCATCGCGCGATGCAGCGTGGATTACATCGGACGGCTCACGGCGCACCTCCCCATGGCGCCCCGGCTCTTGCTGATCAAGGCGGACGGGAGCGTGAGCATTCACGCCGACGACCGCGCCTTCAAGCCGCTCAACTGGATGAACCCGCCGTGCAAGCTCAAGGAGGACGGCGGCACCTGGACCGTCACCCACGGCAAGACCGGCGAGAAGCTGGTGCTGACGATGGAGGAGATCCTCCACGACTCCAGCCACGAGCTGGGCGTCGATCCCGGGCTGATCAAGGACGGCGTGGAG
The DNA here is from genome assembly GCF_043496855.1 of Nonomuraea sp. JJY05. Classification (NCBI taxonomy): domain Bacteria; kingdom Bacillati; phylum Actinomycetota; class Actinomycetes; order Streptosporangiales; family Streptosporangiaceae; genus Nonomuraea; species Nonomuraea sp. JJY05. Next base: position 132,640 of record NZ_JBIEIS010000037.1, on the reverse strand, counting down.
GCCCACCTTCAGGAGCTGCTCGCGGAGCACATCACCACGCTGGGGGACGGCTACTCGCTGATCCGGCGCGAGTACATGACGGCGATCGGGCCGGTGGACATCCTGTGCCGGGACGCCCTGGGGGCGACCGTGGCGGTGGAGATCAAGCGGCGGGGGGAGATCGACGGGGTCGAGCAGCTCACGCGCTATCTGGAGCTGCTCAACCGCGACCCGCTGCTGGCGCCCGTGCGCGGCGTCTTCGCGGCGCAGGAGATCAAGCCGCAGGCGCGCGTGCTCGCCACCGACCGCGGCATCGACTGCGTCACGCTCGACTACGACGCGCTGCGCGGTATCGAGCCGGAGAATCCGACTCTTTTCTAGCGCGCCGGACTCGGCCATTGACGAGCTGTCAGACTCAGGTGTTTATCAGCCACGTCCGTGACCTGTTGAGGCGGGCCGGCACCAAGAAAACGCGTGGGCGGACCGCCGCATTCGGCCGCGCCGGCCTGGCCTCCCGTTTCGGCCCGACGTGGCTGGTCGCGGCCGTCCTGCCGCCACCCGGCCCGGGAGTCGGGTCGCGGCGGAGACGCAAAAATCCGTGAGCTGAACCCGCTTTCTCCGGCCCACCGATAATTGCCTGCACGGCGCAAATCGAGATCGGGAATTTTCCAACGGATATCCGGTCGTCCTGGTCGCCGACACGCCAGACTAGTAAGCGACGGCTTACCGGACTATCGTGACATCATGACGACGCTCACGTTCGACTCGCTCAACCCGGCGACCGGCGAGGTCGTCGGCACCCATCCCAAGCAGGGACCCGACGCCGTGCACGAGGCCGTGGGCCGCGCGGCCGAGGCGGCGGCCTGGTGGGCCGGGCTCGGCCACGCCGCGCGCAGGCAGCGGCTGCTCGACCACAAGGCCGTGCTCACCCGGCAGCTGAGAGAGCTGAGCCGGCTCGTGCACGAGGAGACGGGCAAGCCGGTGGGTGACGCGACCCTGGAGATCGTGCTGGCGATCACCCACCTCGACTGGGCCGCCCGCAACGCCCGCAAGGTGCTGGGCCGCCGGCGCGTCAGCACCGGCATGATCGGCCTCAACCTGGCCGCCACGCTCGAATACCTCCCGCTGGGCGTGGTCGGGGTGATCGGCCCGTGGAACTACCCGGTCTTCACCCCCATGGGCTCCATCGCCTACGCCCTCGCCGCCGGCAACGCCGTGGTGTTCAAGCCCAGCGAGCTCACCCCGGGCATCGGCGTACGGCTGGCCGAACTGTTCGCCGAGTCGGTGCCCGAGCATCCCGTATTCCAGACCGTGACCGGGCTGGGCGAGACCGGGGCGGCGCTGGCCGCCGATCCGAGGGTCGGGAAGGTGGCGTTCACAGGCTCGACCGCGACCGCCAAGCGGGTCATGGCGGCCTGCGCCGAGAACCTGACGCCCATGGTGGCCGAGTGCGGCGGCAAGGACGCGTTCATCGTGGACGCCGACGCCGATCTTGCCAGGGCCGCCGACGCCTGCCTGTGGGGCGCGATGTCCAACGCCGGCCAGACGTGCGCGGGCGTCGAACGCGTCTACGTCGTCGACACGGTCTATGAAAGTTTCATGCGCGAGCTGTCCGGCCGGGTGACAAAGGTGAAAGCCGGCGAGGACTACGGCCCGATCACGATGCCGGGCCAGGTGGACATCATCAAGCGCCACATCGACGACGCCGTCAAGTCCGGAAAAATCGTGACCGGTGGCCCCGGCTCCGTCCGCGCTCCCTACGTGGAGCCCGTGATCGTCGAGGACGTGCCGGAGGACTCCCCCGCGGTACGCGAGGAGACGTTCGGCCCGACGATCACCGTCCGCCGCACCCGCGACGCCCAGGAGGCCCTGGAGCTGGCCAACGCCTCCGCATACGGCCTGGGTGGGACGGTCTTCTCCGGCAACCCGCGCAGGGCGATGGAGCTCGCCCGCAGGATGCGTACCGGGATGACCGCCATCAACTCGGTCATCTCATTCGCCGGAGTGCCTGCGCTGCCCTTCGGTGGAGTGGGAGACTCGGGGTTCGGACGGATCCACGGGGCCGACGGCCTACGCGAGTTCGCCCGGCCCAAAGCGATCTCCCGCCAGCGCTTCGCGATGCCGGGGATGAACCTGACCTCGTTCACCCGAGGGCCCTCTGAGCTTGAGCGGCTGATCAGGCTCGTGACCCTCTTGCATGGGCGACGTAAAAGATAATCTTCTTACCCTTTCCCAAAACGGATCATCCGTCCATAATTGTGTGCTCTGGGGGCCACGATCATGTTGGACGGGTGGAATGTGAACCGGTCTTACCGGGGAATGTCGGCTGAGCAAAGGCTGGCAGACAGACGGGAGCGGCTGATGACGGCCGCCTACACGCTATACGCGAAGCCGGGGTTCACGGCGACGACCATCGAAAGGCTGTGCTCGGAGGCGCGGATCTCCAACCGCGCCTTCTACGAATGTTTCGGTGGGCGCGAGGAACTCCTTCAGGCGCTGCACGAGCGCTGTGTGGAAGAAAGCCTGGCCGTGGTGGCCAAAGCGGTCCAGGAGGCGCCGAAGACGCTTGACGACCGAGTCAAGGCGGGGATTCGCGCCTATATCGACTTCACCACGGCGGACTGGCGGCGGGCCCGTATCATGCACGTTGAGGTTCGCCGGTCAGGAGATGTCCTGACACTGTCCCGTCAACGCGCGGTGGACGCGTTCGCGCGGCTGGTCGAGGAGGCGTCAGCCGATTTCCCCCAGGCTGCGGGGCTGAATCGGCGGCTGGTGGCACTGGGAGTAATTGGAGCGCTACAAGAGTTACTCATCGAGTGGCTGCACTCGGACGAACAGCCGCCGATCGACGAACTCGCCGACGTGGCCGTGCACATCTTCATCCGCAGCCTCGGCAAACCGTGACCATTCGCCGGCCATTCACAATGGACGGCCCGTAATCACCATTTCGTATCACTCGAAAAAGAGCGGGCAACGGCTGATCGTCGCCCGCTCTCGATATGTCACATCAGGCCACCGCGGCTGCGGGAACTTCCATGTGCAGCACCCGATTCAGCCGGGTCACCGCCAGTATCCGCATGATCCGCGGGGGCACCCCCCGAAGAACGAGGCGGCGCTGCACGCTCAACGCGCGCCGATGCGAGCCCACCAGCACTCCGAGGCCGGTCGCGTCGATCATCTCCAGCTCGGAGAGATCCAGGATCAGGTCGCCTTCACCGGAATCGAGAGCCTCGTGCAGGTGCTCCCGCACGCCGGCCGACGTGCCGGCGTCGAGCCTGGCGCCGATCCGCACCACCTGGGCACTCGGATTGCCCCGGACGCGCATGCCACCTCCTCAATCACACACGGTGTAGCCACCTCAACACGTAGAGCGTTCGACGAGGTGGACCCGTGCTTTTCCCCTACCCACCCAGCGGAAGTGACACGACTGCGTTCAGGATGAACTCTCCGTCTTCGGTCGGATGTGCGCTCAGCTTGCCGCCCACGGCGGCCAGGCGCTCCCCCATGCCCGCCAGCCCGCTGCCTAGGTCGGCGGCCCGCCGCCGCTGCACCCCGTCGTTGCGGACGCTCAGCTCCGCCTCCTGCGCCGTGAAGCGGATCGAGATGTCGCAGAACGTCGCGGTGCTGTGCTTGAGCACGTTGGTCACCGCCTCGCGAACCGCGTAGGCGAACACCGGCGCCACCCCGTCGGGCAGCTCCCGGTAGGGCAGATGGACCTCGCAGCGGACCCCGGCCGCTTCGAGCACGCCCCTCACGCTATTCAGCTCGGCGGCCAAGTCAAGCTCGCGGTAGCCGCGCACGGCCTGCCGCAGCTCCCTGAGCGCCTGCCTGGTCAGCGCGTTGACCTCGGTCATCTCGTCCTTGGCCGCGCCGGCGTCCACGTCCGACAGCCGTACGGCCAGCTCGGTCTTGACGGCGATGGCGGACAGCTGGTGGCCGACCAGATCGTGCAGGTCCCGGGCGAAGCGCAGCCGCTCCTCGGCCACCGCCAGCCGCGTGTGCGCCTCGCGGCCCTCATGAGCCTGTACGGCGAGCGACCAGATCCACATCCACATCCGGTTGGACGGCGGCATGATCGCGCACCAGACGGCGTACGTGATCATGTAGAAGACCAGCGCCTGACCGACGCTCAGGTCCGAGGCCATGACGGCCGCCCCGAGCGCCGCGGCCGTCACGCCGATCCCGACGCCCGCCGCCCACGTGCCGACGGCCACCAGGTAGACCGTGCGCCTGGGGACCTGGAGCGTGGCCAGCCCCAGCCAGCAGACGAGCACGAAGCCCCAGCCGAACGGCTCGCCCCCGCCCAGCACCGCCGCGACCACCGCGAAGAATCCCGCCAGCACCACCTCCCGGATGAGGTAGCGGCGGTCCAGCGCCGCGCTGATGATGCGCGGGCAGAGCCAGGTGAAACAGATCAAGGCGATCACGGCGGGCACGGCACGCCACCACTGGAGCCTCCCCTCCCCGAAGGCGACCACCGACGTGAGGATGACCAGCAGCCACATCGCGACGAAGTTCGAGAGGAGCACTTTCCAGGTGAGGCGCCGCGCCCGGTTGATCGCGTCCATCTAGCCCGCGCGCAGCACGTCACCGAGCTTGAGCCGGGCCCCCGTCCGGAGCACCGCCCGCTCGTAGATCTTGGCGCCGAAGCTCAGGACCGCGAGCACGGCCAGCGCCATGGCGCCCATGGACAGGCCGACCTGCCACATCGGCACCTCGCTCGCCGCCATCCGCACCGGCATGATCATGGAGGAGAACGGCGGCACGTACGACAGGACCGTGGCCAGCGTGCCCGTCGGGTCGTTGGTGGCGTAGAAGGCCACGAAGTACGTGACCATGATGACCATGGTGAGCGGCGTCATCACGCTGCCCACCTCCTCCTGGCGCGACACCAGCGAGGCGAGGCCGGCCGCCAGCGTGGCGAAGAAGGCGTACCCGAGCACGAACCACACCAGCACGCCCGCCGCCAGCCCCGGGATCCCGGGCGGGAAGTCGGAGGCGATCCCCGAGATCGCGGACGCGGCCAGGCCGACGGCCAGGATCGTGACCAGGTTAATCAGGCCGAGCACGCCCAGCCCGATGATCTTTCCGGCGAGCAGCTGCCACGGCCGGATCGTGGACAGCAGGATCTCCACGATCCGGCTGCCCTTCTCTTCCACCACGCCCATGGCCACCATCATGACCTGACCCATGAGCAGCATGAAGAGCACGAGGACGAGTACCACGGCGATCCCGGCGCGGGCGGCCTCGTAGCGGGTGTCCGCGCCCACGGACTCGATCTTCAGCGGCGGGATCGACATGCCCGCGGCGCCGAGCTTCACCTCGCGGTTGACGCTCTGCAGGAGCACGCCGAGCTCGCTGTCGATCTCGCCGTCCGTGAGCACCCGGGTCCCGTCGACCAGTACCGCGTCCACGTCCCCGTCGAGCACGGCCTGCTTGGCGGCGGCCTCGTCGGGGAAGCTGCGCCACTCGACCTCCGCGTCCGGCGCGGCGGCCTGCAGCGGCAGTTGCTGGGAGTTGACGGTGCCCAGCGTGTACTCGTCCGGCCCGCCGAAGATCTTGGGCGCCAGGGTCACCGCCGCCACCAGCACGGCCGTGATGAGCAGGCCGATCACGAACGCCTTGGTCCGCACCTGCGTGGTGATCTCCCGCCGGGCGACCAGCATCACTCCGTTCACGCCACGGCCTCCTTGAAGATCTCGGTGAGGGTCGGCTGCTCGACCCCGAAGTGCTCGACGTGCCCCGCCTTCATCGCGCGGCGCAGGATCTCCTGGTCGTCGCCGTCCGTGGTGTGCAGGACGTGCCTGTCGCCCTTCACGGTGACCGTGCCCGGCAGGCCGTCCGCCCAGCCGGGGGCCGGGCCGCGGACGACCACGCGGAGGGTGTCGCCCTCCGCCGCCCGCAGGTCGGACACCGTGCCCGTGGCCACCATGCGGCCGCCCGAGACGATGCCCACCGAGTCGCACAGCCGCTCGACCAGCTCCAGCTGGTGGCTGGAGAAGATCACCGGCACGCCGCCCCGGCAGCGCTCCTGCAGCGCCGTGGCCAGCGCGTCCACCGCGATCGGGTCCAGCCCCGAGAACGGCTCGTCCAGCACCAGCACCTCGGGGTCGTGCACCAGCGCCACCGCCAGCTGCACGCGCTGCTGGTTGCCCAGCGAGAGCGCCTGCACCGCGTCGCCCCTGCGCTCGGTGAGCCCGAGCCGCTCCAGCAGGTCGTCGGAGGCCTGCTTCGCGGCCGCCGCGCTCAGACCGTGCAGGCGGCCGAAATACTCGATCTGCTCGGCGACCCGCATCTTCTGGTAGAGCCCCCGCTCCTCCGGCATGTAGCCGAAGCGCCGCCGGTCGTCGTAGCCGAGCGGCCTGCCCTGCCAGCTCACCGAGCCCGAGTCGGCCTGAAGCACGCCCATCACGATGCGCATGGTCGTGGTCTTGCCGGCGCCGTTCGCGCCCACGAACCCGAACATCTCGCCAGGCCGTACGGCGAAGCTGATGCCGTCCAGGGCGACCTTCCCGCCGGGGGCATCAGGGCCGCCCGTGAAGCGCTTGCGCAGCTCGCTGATCTCGAGCATCAGGTCATCTCCTTCGTCATGGGTAAATCGTGGCTTTGGAGACGTTCGCCCTGCTAGTCGCCGAAATCACGGGCCCGACATGGATCCTGCGTCCCTTGCCGATGACATTTGTCATTACGCTGAAGCCATGACGCGCGCCGACAAGGACAAGCCGGTCGTTCTCTCCCGCATCTACACCCGGGCCGGTGACGACGGCACCACCGCGCTGAGCGACATGAGCCGGGCGTCCAAGACCGATCCGCGGCTGGCCGCCTACGCCGACGTGGAGGAGGCCAACGCCCACCTGGGGCTGGCGCTCTCGTTCGGCACGCTGCCCGCGGACCTCGTCGAGGTGCTCGCCCGCGTCCAGAACGAGCTGTTCGACGTGGGGGCGGACCTGGCCACGCCGGTGGTGGAGGATCCGGAGTTCCCCCCGCTGCGGGTGGAGCAGTCGTACATCGACTGGCTGGAAGAGCAGTGCGACCGGTTCAACGCCGGCCTCAAGCCTCTGCGCAGCTTCGTGCTGCCCGGCGGCGACCCCGCGACGGCCGCGCTGCACGTGGCCAGGGTCACGGTCCGCAGGGCGGAGCGCTCGACGTGGGCGGCCCTGCAGGCGCACGACGACACCAACGCGCTGACCGCGAAATACCTCAACCGCCTGTCGGACCTGCTCTTCATCGCCTGCCGGGTCGCCCACGCGGGCGAGGAGATCCTCTGGAAGCCCGGCGGCACCCGCTGAGGCCCTGCCACTCCGGCCCCGCCCCCGGTCGGGGTCAGGCGACGTCCAGGTAGGCGCTGGGCGGCGCGGACTCCAGCCACGCGAGGAAGCCCGTCATCGCGTCGGCGCTCATCGCGAGCGAGATCCCGCGCGTGGTGCCGCCGCAGTCGACCGCGAAGAGCCCGCCGTCGATCTCACGACGGGCGGAAACGACGAGGCCGCGCCTCGCGATCGCGTGGCGCGGCCTCAGTCGCAGACCCAGGAGCGGGATCCAGTGGAGCTCCCCGTCTGCATAGCGGGCTACCCCGCTCTGCCAGCCCCGGTCGCCCACCCGCAGTCGGCAGGGCACACTGCCCCTGGAACGGGCCAGCGTGACCCCGCGCAGAACGATGAGGGCGGCAAACAATACGAGAATCAGAACCGTCGTAGCCATGCCGCCCCCAAAGCCTGGATCTATTAAACCTCTTCGCCCGCCGCGCGAAGCCGGGCCCTGGCACGCTTGGCCTCGATCGCCGCGTCGGCGTCTTCCTGATTGGCCTCGATCGAGGCCTGGGCCCGGTCGAGAGCGTCACGGGCAGCCGCGACGTCGACCTCGGAACCGAGCTCGGCCACCTCGGCGAGCACCGACACCTCATCGTCGGCCACGGAGATGAAACCGCCGTGCACGGCCGCCACGAGGTCGCCTTCGCCCTCCCGCTTCACGCGAAGCACGCCGCCCTCGACGAGGACGCCGAGCACAGGTGCGTGTTGCGGCATAATACCGATCTCGCCGTCCACGGTCTTGGCAATCACCATGTCGGCCTCGCCCGACCAGATCTCACGCTCGGGTGAGACAACCCCTACGCGTAGCTTCGCCACTTGTGTAGGTTCCTTTCCGATCTGGTGGTGGTGCCCCGTTCATACCCCAAAGCACCACCGTAGGTGCAGCGGGCCGCCGAAGACGACCCGCTGCAGGGCGATTAACTACGCTCGAGTTCCTTGGCCTTGGCCACGGCCTGCTCGATGCCACCCACCATGAAGAACGCCTGCTCGGGCAGGTGGTCGTACTCACCCGCGCACAGGCCCTTGAACGAGGCGATGGTCTCGTCCAGCGGGACGGTCTCGCCCGGCTGGCCGGTGAAGGCCTCGGCCGCGTACATCGGGTGCGACAGGAAGCGCTCGATGCGGCGGGCCCGCTGGACGGTGACCTTGTCCTCCTCGGACAGCTCGTCGATACCGAGGATCGCGATGATGTCCTGGAGCTCGCGGTACTTCTGCAGGATCCGCTTGGTCTCCTGGGCCACCCGGTAGTGCTCCTCGCCCACGATCTGCGGGTCGAGGATCCGGGAGGTGGAGTCGAGCGGGTCCACCGCGGGGTAGATGCCCTTCTCCGAGATCGGCCGCGAGAGAACGGTCTGCGCGTCGAGGTGCGCGAACGCGTTGTGCGGGGCCGGGTCGGTGATGTCGTCGGCGGGCACGTAGATCGCCTGCATGGAGGTGATCGAGTGACCGCGCGTCGAGGTGATGCGCTCCTGGAGCACACCCATCTCGTCGGCCAGCGTGGGCTGGTAGCCCACGGCGGACGGCATACGGCCGAGCAGCGTGGAGACCTCGGAACCGGCCTGCGTGAAGCGGAAGATGTTGTCGATGAAGAGCAGCACGTCCTGCTTCTGCACGTCGCGGAAGTACTCCGCCATGGTCAGCGCCGACAGGGCGACCCGCAGACGGGTGCCCGGCGGCTCGTCCATCTGACCGAAGACGAGCGCGGTGTCCTTGAGGACGTCCGCCTCCTCCATCTCCAGCCAGAGGTCGTTGCCCTCACGGGTGCGCTCGCCGACACCGGCGAAGCACGAGGTGCCACCGAAGTTGCGGGCGACCCGGCGGATCATCTCCTGGATCAGAACGGTCTTGCCCACGCCGGCGCCGCCGAACAGGCCGATCTTCCCACCCTGCACGTACGGGGTGAGCAGGTCGATGACCTTGATGCCCGTGACGAGCAGCTCGGTACGGGACTCGAGCTGGTCGAACGCCGGCGACGGCCGGTGGATGCCCCACCGCTCCTCGATCTTGAGCGACGCGGTCGGCACGTCGAGCGTCTCGCCCAGCGCGTTCCACACGTGGCCCTTGACGACGTCGCCGACCGGCACCGAGATCGGCGCGCCGGTGTCCTGGACAGCCTGGCCACGGACCAGGCCGTCGGTGGGCTGCATCGAGATGGTCCGGACCAGGTTGTCACCCAGGTGCTGGGCGACCTCCAGGGTCAGGGTCTTGGCCTCGCCGCCGAGGCTCACCTCGACCTTGAGCGCGTTATAGATCTCCGGCATCGCCTCGACGGGGAACTCCACGTCGACGACGGCGCCGGTGACACGTGCCACGCGGCCTGTGCCGGCCGCCGCGGCCTCTACAGTTTCAACAGCCTCTGCAGTCATTTCACTCTTTCCCCGCTGCGGCGTCAGCGAGCGCGTTGGCGCCACCGACGATCTCGCTGATTTCCTGGGTGATCTCGGCCTGGCGAGCCTGGTTCATCTGCTGGGTGAGCACCCGCATCAGCTCGTTGGCGTTGTCTGTCGCGGACTTCATCGCGCGCCGCCGCGCGGCCTCCTCGGAGGCCGCGGACTGCAGCAATGCCGTGAAGATGCGCGACTCCACGTAACGTGGCAGGAGCGACTCCAGCACGTCGGCAGCGGTCGGCTCGAACTCGAAGTACGGCGGGATCGTGGTCGTGTCCGTCGCCTCGGTCTCCTCGACCTCCAGCGGCAGAACGCGCTTGACCACGACGTTCTGGGTCAGCATCGAGACGAACTCGGTCGAGACGATGTGGATCTCGTCGATCCCGTTCTCGTCCTTGAACGAGTCGATCAGCGTCTGCGCGATCTCCTTGGCGTCGGCGTAGGCCGGGTTCCTGGAGGAGCCGACCCACTGGCCGCCCATGTCACGGCCGCGGAAGGAGTGCCAGGTGACACCCTTGCGCCCGGTGACGAACGGGATCACGTTGAGACCGCGGGTCTCCAGCAGCCCGCGCAGGGCCTCGGCCTCGCGCAGCACGTTGGCGTTGAAGCCACCGCAGAACCCGCTGTCGCTGGTGACGATGAGGACGCCCGCCTTGGTGGGGTTCTCCTTCGCCACGGTCAGCGGATGGTCGACGCTGGCCGCGTTGCTGACGACGCCGGTGACGGCGCGAGTGATCTCACGCTCGTACGGCAGCGCCGCCTGCATCCGCAGCTGCGCCTTCACGATCCGCGAGGAGGCGATGAGCTCCTGGGCGCGCGTGATCTTCGCGGTCGACTTGACCGAGCTGATCCGCCGCCGCAGCAGCCTTAGCTGGGCACCCATGTCCTACTTCTTCTCCGCCGGACGGACGACCTTCTTGATCTTCTCCTGGCCGACCTCTTCGGCGCCCAGCGGCGCCACCGGCTCGTCCTTGACCAGCAGCTCGCCCGAAGAGGTGGTGAAGCCCTTCTTGAAGTCCGTGACAGCGTCCTTCAGAGCGGTCACCGTGTCGTCGGACAGGTCCCTGGTCTCACGGATGGTGTCGAAGATGCCCTTGCGCGAGGACTGGATGTAGTCCAGGAACTCCGACTCGAAGCGACGGACGTCCTCGATCGGCACGTCGTCCAGCTCGCCCGTGGTGCCGGCCCAGATCGAGGCCACCTCGCGCTCCAGCGAGAACGGGCTGTACTGGGGCTGCTTGAGCAGCTCGACCAGCCGCTGACCGCGCTCCAGCTGAGCCTTGGACGCGGCGTCCAGGTCGGAGGCGAAGGCCGCGAAGGCCTCCAGGTCACGGTACTGCGACAGCGACAGGCGCAGCGTGCCCGCGACCTTGCGCATGGCCTTGGCCTGCGCGGAGCCGCCGACTCGGGAGACCGAGACACCGACGTTGATGGCGGGCCGCACACCGGCGTTGAACAGGTCGGTCTCGAGGAAGACCTGGCCGTCGGTGATGGAGATGACGTTGGTCGGGATGAACGCCGACACGTCGTTGCCCTTGGTCTCGATGACCGGCAGGCCGGTCATCGAGCCACCGCCCATGTCGTCGGAGAGCTTGGCGCAGCGCTCCAGCAGACGGGAGTGGAGGTAGAAGACGTCGCCGGGGAAGGCCTCACGGCCCGGCGGACGGCGCAGCAGCAGGGAGACGGCGCGGTACGCGTCCGCCTGCTTGGTCAGGTCGTCGAAGACGATCAGGACATGCTTGCCCTGGTACATCCAGTGCTGACCGATCGCCGAGCCGGCGTAGGGCGCGATGTACTTGTAACCGGCGGGGTCGGAGGCCGGAGCGGCGACGATGGTGGTGTACTCCATCGCGCCGGCCTCCTCCAGCCGGGCGCGCACCTGCGCGATGGTCGAGCCCTTCTGGCCGACCGCGACGTAGACGCAGCGGACCTGCTTGGCGGGGTCGCCGGAGGCCCAGTTTTCGCGCTGGTTGAGGATGGTGTCGACGGCGATCGCGGTCTTGCCGGTGCCACGGTCACCGATGATCAGCTGGCGCTGACCACGGCCGATCGCGGTCATGGCGTCGATCGCCTTGATGCCGGTCGCCAGCGACTCCTTCACGGGCTGCCGCTGGACGACGGTGGGCGCCTGAAGCTCGAGGGCGCGAACCGCCTCGGCCTCGATGGCACCCTTGCCGTCGAGCGGGATGCCCAGGGGGTCGACCACGCGGCCGAGGAAGTTGTCGCCGACGGGCACGGACAGGACCTCGCCCGTCCGGCGGACCGTCTGGCCTTCCTCGATCTTGCTGAAGTCGCCCAGGACAACGACACCGATCTCGCGGGTGTCGAGGTTAAGCGCCAGGCCGCGCGTGCCGTCCTCGAACTCGAGCAGTTCGTTCGCCATCGCCGAGGGAAGGCCGGAGACATGGGCAATGCCGTCGCCGGCGTCGACGACGGTCCCGATCTCCTCGCGCGCGGCGCCTTCCGGTTCGTACGCCTGGACGAAGCGCTCAAGCGCGTCCCGGATCTCGTCCGGCCGGATCGTAAGCTCCGCCATCTCTACTCTGTCTCCCTATTCGCCTAGCCGGCCAACCGGCGGCGGACTTCTTCGATTCGTCCCACAATGGTGGTGTCGATGATCTCGTCGCCGATGCGGACCGAGAACCCACCGAGCACTCGCTTGTCCACCTCGACGTTCAGGTGCACGTCACGGCCGTAGGAGGCGCTCAACCACGCCGTGAGGCGCTGCTTCTGCGCCTCGGTCAGCTCGACCGCGCTACGCACCACCGCCACGAGGCGCTGGCGCTGCTGGGCCACGAGCTGGATGAACTCCTCCAGGCCCGATTCCAGGCTACGCCCACGCGGATGCACTGCGACCTGCTTGAGCAGGCGCAGGCTGGTCGGAGCGACCTTCCTGCCGAGCAGGTCGCCGAGCAGTTGCTCCTTGCCCGCCTCCGGCGCGGCCTGGTCGGCGAGCGCGCGACGCAGGTCGGGGTTGGCGGCGACGATGCGGCCGAAGCGGAAGAGCTCGTCCTCCACGTCGTCGAGCCTGGACTGGCTCTCCGCCTCCGCGGCCGCGGCGACGACGCCGAGCCGCTCGATCGCGTCGGCCAGGTCACCGCCCCGCGACCACCGGACCGAGACCGCGGCCTCGGTCGTGGCGATCGCGGCCTCGCTGACCTTGCCCGCGAGCAGCGCGCGCACGGTGGCCGCCTTCTGCTCGGCGGGCCTGGCCGGGTCGGACAGCGCCCGGCGCAGGCCGTGTTCGCGGTCGAGCAGATCCGCGATCGCGAACAGCTCGTCGGAGAGCGCACCGAGGTCGGCACTGCCGGCGACCGCGTTGAACCGCTCCTCGACCTCTGCCAGCGACGTCCTGCTCAGACCTCTCATTAGCGCACCGCCTGCGGCGCGGACTCGAGCTCGTCGAGGAACCGGTCGACGATGCGGCTCTGCCGGGCCTCGTCCTCGAGGGACTCGCCGACGATGCGGCCGGCCAGCTCGGTCGACAGGCGGCCGATCTCGGTGCGGAGCTGGGCGAAGGCCGCCTGGCGGTCCGCCTCGATCTGCGCGTGCGCGGCCTCGACGAGGCGGCGGGCCTCGGCCTGCGCCTCCTCGCGGAGCTCGGCCTTGATCTGCGCGGCCTGCTCGCGAGCTTCCTCGCGCAGCCGGGCCGCCTCGTGCCTGGCCTCGGCCAGCTGGTCGCGGTACTGCTGCTGCAGGACCTGCGCCTCAGCCTGGGCCTCCTCGGCCCTCTTGATGCCACCCTCGATGGCGTCGGTCCGCTCGGCCAGCGTCTTCTGGATGCGCGGGACGAGGATCTTGCCGACGACGACGAGAACGACGAGGAACGAGAAGATACCGACGATGAGCTCGAAATCGTGCGGAAGGAGCGGGTTGGCGCCCTCCTCCGCGAGGAGCGTAGCTGCCTTGATCATGGTTGCAGCCTTTCGTCAGGGGTTTCTTCTGGTCTTAGAGGGCCTGGAAGATGAACGGCGCGACCAGACCGAGCAGGGCGAGGGCCTCGGTGAGAACGAAGCCGAGGAGCATGTTCTGGCGAATCAGGCCGTAAGCCTCGGGCTGGCGCGCGATGGCCTGCACGCCCTGACCGAAGATGATGCCGACGCCGATGCCGGGGCCGATGGCGGCGAGACCGTAACCGATGGCGGTGACGTTGCCGGAGACCTCAGCGAGAACGCTCATTGCTGTATTCCTTTACTGGACGGCCGGTGAAGCGGAGTCTCACCGGTCATGGATATTCCGGTATGTGGATCTCAGTGCTCTGCGTGCAGGGAGCCGCCGATGTACATCGCGGCCAGCATCGCGAACAGGAACGCCTGCAGGAACTGGATGAACATCTCGAAGGCCGTGAAGATGATGGTCATGACCACGCCGATCACGCCCACCCCGGCGCCGAGCGGCGTCAGCTTCTCGAACAGGAACCAGAAACCGACCATGCTGAAGAACGCCAGCAGCATGTGACCGGCGAACATGTTGGCGAAGAGTCGGACCGCGTGCGTGAAGGGCGCGATGATCAGGTTCGACAGGAACTCGATCGGCGAGAGCAGCAGGTAGATCGGCTTCGGCAGCCCCGGCGGGAACATCATGTTCTTGAAGTAGCCGATCGGGCCCTGGTGCTTCATGCCCAGGTAGACCTTGAGCACGTAGATCGAGCCCGCCAGAACGGCCGGGAAGGCGATGTGCGAGGCCACCGGGAACTGGAGAATCGGGATGACGCCCATGATGTTCCAGATGAAGACCAGGAAGAACAGCGTCAGCAGCAGGCCCATCCACCGGTCGGCGTCCTTGCCCAGGAAGGGCCGGGCGACCTGGTCGCGGACGAACATGTAGCCGTACTCGGCGACGTTCTGCACGCCCCTGGGGACGACCTTGGGGTTGGCGAAGCCCGCCCAGCAGAAGCCGATCACCAGGACCGCGCTGAGGATGGCGAGGAGAACCGGCTTGGTGAACCAGTCGACCCCCGGGATGATCGGGGTAAAGGAGTTGAACAGCTCGTCAGGCGATGGGGCCCGGAACTGGTCTTCAGGAGGAGCGAGGACCGTCAGCGCAATCACGCGGCGTTCCCTTCAACGTCGTAGTGTGGATCACAAGGGTTTTCCTCAGCGAAGCGATCTACTGCCGTATGGGCTAGCGACCGAACTTCCGGTATGCCAGGTAGCCACCGAGCACCAGCCCCAGGACGATGCCTATGGGGAAGAACGCGGACATGTCCAACCACCGGTCCAGCAACCAGCCGGCGCCTCCATAGACGGCCATCCCGGCGATCAAGTAGCTCGGGACTGACCACATGGCGTCGGCGAAGTCGCGACCGTCCTCTTCGGGTCGGCGTTCCTGTGCGCTCATCGCGGCCTTGACGATAGCAGGCAAGTAGCGGACTAGTCATATCGGACCCCGCCCGTTTTACCTGCCGTCATGAGTCGCCCTTCCCGGGGACACCGGCGTCGGGGTCGACGTAGAGGAGCTTGGTCTTCATGAAGGCACGCACTTCGAAGCCGGTCCAGACGAGCGTGCAGACCACGACGGTCCAGGCGAAGGCCTGGGTGTTCCAGGCCGTGGTGTCGCGGAACGAGGCCAGCACGACCATGATGGCGACGACCTTGACGAGATAGCTGACCATGGCCGCGATCGCCATCAACTGGGGAGAGACCCGAGCGGCATAGGACACCGCTACCACGCTGATGCTGAAGAAAACCCCGACGAGCAGAGTGCCGATCGCGGCGCCCAGCGCTCCCTTGCCGCCGATCGTCAGGAGCGACACAGCCACGGCGACCACCCCAACCGCGAAGGTCGGAATCGCGGCGCTCTTGAGTACGCGCACGTCGTTGGCCTGCATCGGTGCTCCATCAACAAGTTATCAAGCGAGCGTTTGCTACCTCCAGAACCGGTGGGTCTGGAGTCCCTGCTCGTGAAAGATATCACAAGCTCACGGAAGGCCGCTTTTACCTGCCGTTTCTAGTTCGCGATCAAGAACGGCTCGGAAAGGCGGGAATGACCGGATTGCCCTCGGCGAGCGCCACCCGTAGGCGGTGCCTGTCTCCTGACCTGGGGATCCTCGGGCAGGATCGGCGGCATCGGCCCGGTGGGGGGCCCGTCGTCGTCGGGGCTGTCGTCGCGGGGCGCCGCGTGCGCCCCGCCCCTGCCCCGCCAGCGCGGCAGGGCCATCAGCACCAGGACGGCCAGGGCGAGCACGATGACCGCGGGGAAGAGCAGCACGGGCACGCCGACCCTGGACATGCCGACGATGCCGAACGAGAACAGGAACGTCCAGGCGTACATGATGAGCACCGAACGCCGGTGCGAGTGGCCGATGTCCATCAGCCGGTGGTGCAGGTGCCCGCGGTCGGGCGCGAACGGCGACAGGCCCTGCGACGTGCGCCGCACGACGGCGGTGATCAGGTCGATGAGCGGCAGCACCAGCACCGCCGCGGGGACGAGCAGCGGCAGCAGCACGGGGAACTTGTTCATCTCCACGATGGCCGAGGTGTCCACCGGCGTCACCGTGACGATGGAGGATGCGAGCACCAGGCCGATCAGCATGGCGCCCGTGTCGCCCATGAAGATCTTCGCCGGGTGGAAGTTGTGCGGCAGGAACCCCAGGCAGGCGCCGATGAGGACGGCGGCGATGGCGGCCGTCGCGGTGATGTTGCTGCCGGTGATGTCCTGGCTGATGATGATGGAGTAGGCCCAGGTGGCCATGCCCGCGATGCACACGATCCCGGCGGCCAGGCCGTCGAGCCCGTCGACGAAGTTGACCGCGTTGATCGTCACGACCACGACCAGGATGGTGATGATCGTGCTGAGCGTGTAGTCGAGGCTGGTCGAGCCGCCCCAGCTCTCCGGCAGCGGGATCGAGGTCAGCCGCATGTCGAAGAAGACCAGCACCCCGGCCGCCGCGATCTGACCGGCGAGCTTGATGAGGGCGTCCATGCCCCACCAGTCGTCGAGGAAGCCGGTGAACGTGATGAGCCCGCCCGCGATGATCAGCGCGGGCACCGGATCGGCGCCCGTGCCCGCCAGGGCCTCGCCCGAATGGGTCATCTGGCCGGCCAGCAGCAGCCCCACGACCAGCCCGCCGTACATGGCCAGGCCGCCCAGCCTGGGCGTCGGCGTGGTGTGCACGTCGCGATCGCGAATCTCCGGCATGGCGCCGATGCGGATGGCGAAGCGGCGCACCAGCGGGACCAGCAGATAGGTCACCGCCGCGGCGATGAGCGCCATGAACAGGTATTCGCGCACGGACCTAGTTTCCCGGATCCTCCGGCCCACTGGGACCGGAAAACGACACAGACCAGCTTAATATTCGCTGAGATATGGCTGATGGATGGCCAGAAGGGCCGAGACTCTCTCCCGGACCTCCCCTGCACCGGCCGGATGTCGCACCGCCCGGGTCACCAATGTCCCGACCTCCTTCAATTCCTGGGGCCCCATGCCCTGCGTGGTCACGCACGGCGTGCCGACGCGGATCCCCGACGTGATCGACGGGGGCTCGGGATCGTACGGAATCACGTTCCGGTTGAGCGTGATGCCGGCCGCGGCGCACCTGCGCTCGGCCTCTGCGCCCGACACGTTGAGATCCCGCAGGTCGATCAGCGCCAGATGAGTGTCCGTACCGCCCGACACGGGCCGCATCCCCTGCCCGGCCAGCTCCTCCGTCAGCGCCCGCGCGTTCGCGACCACCTGCCTGGCGTAGCCGGCGAACTCCGGGCGCATCGCCTCCGCGAACGCCACCGCCTTGGCCGCCACCACGTGCATCAACGGCCCGCCCTGGATGAACGGGAACACCGCCCGGTCGATCTTCCCGGCCAGCTCATCCGTGCACAGGATGGCCCCGCCGCGCGGCCCGCGCAGCGCCTTGTGAGTGGTGAATGTCACGACGTCCGCGTACGGCACCGCCGACGGGATCGCGCCGCCGGCCATCAACCCGATCGGGTGCGCCACGTCGGCCATCAGCCACGCGCCCACCTCGTCCGCGATGCCGCGGAAGACCGAGAAATCGATCAGCCTGGGGTACGCCGTGGCACCGCACACGATGAGTTTCGGCTGATGCCGCAGGGCCAGATCCCTGACTTCGTCGTAGTCGATGAGTTCGGTGTCCCGCCGCACGCCGTACGACACGACGTCGAACCATCTTCCCGAGAAATTCACCTTGGAGCCGTGGGTGAGATGGCCGCCGTGCGACAGCGCCATGGCCAGCATGGTGTCGCCGGGTTGCAGGAGCGCGGCGTAGGCGGCGAGGTTCGCGGAGGCGCCGGAGTGGGGCTGCACGTTGGCGTGCTCCGCCCCGAACAGCTTGCGCGCCCGCTCGATCGCCAGCCGTTCGGCCCGGTCCACCACCTCGCAGCCGCCGTAGTAGCGCCGTCCGGGGTAGCCCTCGGCGTACTTGTTGGTGAGGGTGGAACCCAGGGCGGCCAGGACGGCGGGTGAGGTGAAGTTCTCACTCGCGATCAACTGGATCCCGCCGCGCACCCGCTCAAGCTCGTCGAGCAGCACCTCTGCCAACTCCGGGTCCTGCCTCTGCAGCAACCCGAAGTCGGGACCGTAGTAGGGTTCCCCACCCATTTCCCCACTGTACGACCTAATGTCCGTTTCTCCCAGCCACACCCCCTCGCCCCTTCCCCAACCCCTCTCAACCATCACCGTCCCCACTGCCACCGGCCACCCTCCAACCCGCCCGCAGGCCAGCCCTCAGGCCCCCTCCAAGCCGCCCACCACGTCGCGCCCTCCGAAGCCGCCTACTACGCCACCCACCACGTCGCGCCGTCCGAGCGCCTCTCTGAAGCGGCCTCCGCCGCTTCCCTCCCAAGCCGCGCCTTCCCCACTTCCCTCAGGCGGGTTCGTGCCATCGCGTCACGAGCGGCACTCTCCCCTGCCGCTTCAACCGGCACTCCGGATCCCTTCGTCTCCAGGGACCGCCCCGCTACTTCCCCTCAAAACCTCAGGCGGAGTACGGCGGGTGTAGCGGGGCCACTGGAGCTCGGCCGGGCTACTGGAACGCGTGTGGCGCGTTGGCCGTCGTCGGGATCCACCTGGGCGTGTCCGCCGCCTCGTCGCTGATGGCGGTCAGCACGGAGTGGCGGTAGACGGCCAGCCTGGTGCGCCATTCGCGGATGTCCTGGACATAGCGCTCGCCCACTGGCGCGTCCCACGTCTGCGGGCTCTTGGCCAGGCCGTACGCCTTGTCCAGTGCCGTCCTGAGCGTCTCCAGCTGCGGCAAGACGGTGTTCCAGGCCAGCACGAGGCGCTGGTAGTCGGGGTTGAACTCCCAGGCCCTCTGAGGGCTGTCCAGGGCCCCTGAGGGGGCGGCGGGCGGGGTCTCGTCGCGCTCCCTGGGCCGGGGCGCCGGCGGGTCGACGTACATCACGCGCTCCTTTCCGGCGTACCGGGGTCGATGTCGCCGGGCGGGCCGTCGGGCCGGATGTCCCTGGGCGCCCATTCGCCCTTGCCGTACTCGCCGGGCGGAACCTCTACGGAGGGCATGTCGAGGGGCTGGATCTCGCGGTGGTGCTCCACGACCGTCCGCAGGGCGTCCAGGCTGGGCGGGGAGACGTCCACGGAGACGACGTCGCCACCGTCGTTCGCCCAGGCGTTGACGTCCGATGCGGCGGGGTAAGCGGCTTCTGTCCCGTATGCGATCTGCGCCTGGACCGAGGGGTTGGTCGGCGGGATCGCAACGGGCGCCCCTTGACCTCGCGTGCCCTGATCGCCGGTCACCGGGCTGTCGCCTCTCCCCTGGCTCCCCTGCTCCCCCGCGCCTCGACCGCCCTGGCCACCTTGGCCACCCTGGTCCCCTGCCCCAGGGTCTCGCTGGTCGCGGGCCCCCTGACCACCCTGCCCGTCCTGGTCACAGGCGCCCTGACCGTCCTGGCCATGGGTCCCCTGATCACCCGTACCACGGCCCTGGTCGCCATTCCGCTGGCTGTCCTGGCCGTAGGTGCCCTGATCACCCGTACCACGGCCTTGGTCGCCGGTCCCGCGGTCGCCCGTCGGCTGGTCGCCGCCCGTCCGTTGTCCTCCGTCACCGCCTGAGGGGTGGGTCGGCGTCGTGTCCTTACCACCCGGAGTGGTGTCCGTGCCTCCAGGCGTGGTGTGCGAACCGCCCTGCCTGGTATCCGTGCCTCCAGGCGTCGTATCCTTGCCGCCCGGAGTGGTGTCCGTGCCTCCAGGCGTCGTGTGCGAACCGCCCTGCCTGGTATCCGTGCCTCCAGGCGTCGTATCCGTGCCGCCCTGCCTGGTGTCCGTACCGCCGGGTGTGGTGTCCGTGCCATCGGAGGTGCACGCGTCGTTCGCACCCGCGGTGGGAGCGGTGCCGTCCGTGGGGTTGGTGTCGTAGCCGACAGTGTCCGCTAATCCCGGCATTTCCAGCGGCGGGATCTCCCGGTGGTGTCCCACCACCGTCTTCAGCGCATCCAGGTTGGGCGGAGTGGTGTCGGCGGAGACCACGTCGCTGCCGTCATTCGCCCAGGTGTTGACGTTCGCGGCGGTGGTGCTGTCTGCGGAAACCTTCGGCATTTCCGCCGGTTGCACCTTGTCGGCGTTCTCGAGAAGGTCTTCCAGCTGCTCGGCCGTGGGCGGGTCGATGGGTATCTGCAGGACCTTTACGCCGTCCACTTCCACGATGTGCGGCTTGGTCGGGTCCTGCTGGTCGTTGGCCGGGGTGTTGACGGCGCCACCGTCCGCCTCGGCGCCGCGGTCGCGCCGGCTGCCCACATCGTCATCCTTGGGCTGGTCAACGGGCTGATCGCCGGTCCTGCCGTCACTTCCGCCGTCCTGGCCGGTCCCCGTGTCCTTGGCACCGTCGCATGTCTTCCCATCGGCATCGGAGCCCGTTTTCCCGTCGCCGCCGGTCTTGCCATCGGAATCCGACTTCCCATCGGCACCCGTCTTGCCGTCCGAATCCGACTTCCCATCGGCACCCGTCTTGCCGTCCGAATCCGACTTCCCATCGGCACCCGTCTTGCCGTCCGAATCCGACTTCCCATCGGCACCCGTCTTGCCGTCCGAATCCGACTTCCCGTCGCCGCCGGTCTTGCCGTCCGAATCCGACTTCCCGTCGCCGCCGGTCTTGCCGTCCGAATCCGACTTCCCATCGGCACCCGTCTTGCCATCGGAATCCGACTTCGTGTCGTCGTCCTTCGACGGGGGCTCGTCGGCCCGTGGGTTGTCGTACTTGTCCCGATCCCCCCGCACCTGCTTGGGATCGTCGTCCTCGGTGGCCCCCGCCCCCATGCGCAGCGGGTCGACGCGCTTCTCCAGCACCCCGAGCCGGACGTTGACGTCCTTGACCATCGCGTCGACGGCGTCCGCGACCTGGGCCGGACGGTGGGTGGTCTGGGTGGACAGCCCGGCACGGCGCATGGCGGCCCTGACCTGGTCCTCGACCGTACGCATCTGCGTGGCCGCGTGTTTCACCTCGGTCAGCAGGTCACGGACCAGCTTGGGATCCATGCCGTCGAACTTGCCCATGGGCCACTCCCGGACGTAATCGCCGCTCCGGGCCTCACCGTAATGTCGGCCGGAGCGCGATCGCAGCCGGGATAAGCAGACGGTATACGTCAGTCGTCGGTGGCGACGTACCCGATGATGCCCCGCAGCTTCTCCACCGGGATGGCCCCGCGCCGCAGCAGCCGGGGCACGGCGGTGGTGAGGTCGAGGATCGTGGAGGGGGTGTTGTCGGTGGTCTTGCCGCCGTCGAGATAGACCTCGACCGCATCGCCGAGCTGCTCCTCGGCCTCCTCCGCCGTGGTGGCGGCGGGGGCGCCGGAGCGGTTGGCGCTGGAGACGGCCATGGGGCCGGTCTCCTTGAGCAGGTCGAGCGCGACCGGGTGGAGCGGCATGCGGACGGCCACCGTGCCCTTGGTCTCCCCCAGGTCCCAGGAAAGGGCCCTGTTGGCCTTGCAGACGAGCGTGAGCGGCCCGGGCCAGAAGGCGTCGATCAGGTCCTGCCCGTACGGCCCGAGGTCGTCTATGAGCGCTGTGGCGGCTCTGACGGTGCCCACGAGCACGGGCGGGGGCATCTCGCGGCCCCGGCCCTTGGCGTCGAGCAGCGCCGTGACCGCCGCCGGCGTGAACGCGTCGGCGCCGATGCCGTAGACGGTGTCGGTCGGCAGCACCACGAGCTCGCCGCGCCGCACGGCGGCCGCGGCCTCCATCACGCCCACGGTCCGCTGCTCCAGGTCGGAACAGTCAAAGCGTCTGGCCATCGGTCCTGTCACCTCGCTCGCATGGATCCTAGTCCTGGCCCAGCCGGGCCGTGACGAAGCGGTCCCTTCTGGTGAGGTCCTGGCGTAGGCGCACGTCGCGCCAGCCGTTGTCCTCGGGGAACGTCAGATAGACCGACCTGCCCTGCTGGTCGGCGTGCTCGACGACCACCCAGCCGCCAGGCCGCAGCAGGCGGCGGGCCGTGCGCTCGACCGCGCGCACCTCGCCGAGCCCGTCCTCGCCGGAGCCGTACAGCGCCCTGGAGGGGTCGTAGTCGCGCACCTCGGGGTCGCGCGGGATCGCGCCGGGCGGGATGTAGGGCGGGTTGGAGATGACCAGGTCGACCTTGCCGTTGAGCTCGGGCAGCGCCTCGGCCAGGTCTTCGGGGTGCAGATGGGTGCGGCCCTGGCCGTGCTCGGAGATGTTGCGCTTGGCCCACGTGTACGCCCCGGGATCGACCTCCACGGCGTGGACCTCGGCCAAGGCCACCTCCTGGGCGATCGACAGCGCGATCGCGCCCGAGCCGGTGCCGAGATCGACGACGAGGGGGGCGGTCACATCCATCGCGCGCAGCGTCTCGATGGCCCAGCCCGCCACCACCTCGGTCTCGGGCCGCGGCACGAACACGCCGGGCCCGACCGACAGCTCGAGGTAGCGGAAGTAGGCGTGGCCGGTGATGTGCTGCAGCGGCTCGCGGGCCTCGCGCCTGGCCACGCCCTCCCAGAACAGCGCGTCGAAGTCGGAGTCCTTGACCGTGTGGAGCTCGCTCCTGCGCACGCCGTGGACGAACGCCGCGATCTCCTCAGCGTCGGTGCGCGGTGAGGGAACACCTGCCTCGGCCAGCCGGGCGGTGGCGAGGGCGATCTCGTCCAGCAGAAATGTCATGAGTGTTGTGCGAGCTTCTCCGCCATTTCGGCGTCGATGAGGGCCTGGGTGACGGCGTTGAGCTCACCGTCGAGAACCTGGTCGAGGTTATACGCCTTGAAGCCGACCCGGTGGTCGGAGATGCGGTTTTCCGGGAAGTTGTAGGTGCGTACGCGCTCGGAGCGGTCGACCGTGCGGACCTGCGACTTGCGCTCGGCCTGCGCGGCGGCCTCAGCCTCCTCCTGCGCCATGACCAGCAGCCGGGCACGCAGGATGCGCAGGGCCGACTCCTTGTTCTGGAGCTGGCTCTTCTCGTTCTGGCACGAGACGACCACACCGGTGGGCAGGTGGGTGATGCGGACCGCCGAGTCGGTGGTGTTGACGCTCTGGCCGCCGGGGCCGCTGGAGCGGTAGACGTCGATGCGCAGGTCGTTGGGGTCGATCTGGACGTCGACGTCCTCGGCCTCGGGGTAGACGAGCACGCCCGCGGCGCTGGTGTGGATGCGGCCCTGCGACTCGGTGACGGGCACCCGCTGCACGCGGTGGACGCCGCCCTCGTACTTGAGCCTGGACCACACGCCCTCGTCGCCCTTGGCCTTGATGCCGACCGTGACGTCTTTGTATCCGCCGAGGTCGGAGGGCTGGCTGTCGATGACCTCGGTCTTCCAGCCGAGCCGCTCGGCGTATCTCAGGTACATCCGCAGCAGGTCGCCCGCGAACAGCGCGGACTCCTCGCCGCCCTCGCCCGCCTTGATCTCCATGATGATGTCCTTGTCATCGTTGGGATCGCGCGGGATGAGCAGGTGCCTGAGCTTCTCCTCGAGCTGGGGGATGCGCTCCTCCAGCTCGGCCGCCTCGGCCGCGAACGCCTCGTCCTCACCGGCCAGCTCCTTGGCTGCGGTCAGGTCGTCGCGCGTCGAGTCGAGCTCGCGGTAGGTCGTGACGATCGGCGTGAGCTGCGAGTAGCGCCTGCCGAGGGTGCGGGCCTTGTTCTGGTCAGCGTGCACGGCGGGGTCGGCGAGCTGCAGCTCCAGCTCGGAATACTCCTTGAGCAACTCGTCGAGGTTCACCGTGTGTCCTTAGTCGTGGGGCCTACACCAGCAACGCCGGCCCAGCGCACGGGCGTGCGTCCGGGCCGGCGTCGGTGAAGCTACTTGCCCGTGGCCTTCTTGCCGAAGCGCTTCTCGAAGCGGGCCACCCGGCCGCCGGTGTCGAGGATCTTCTGCTTGCCGGTGTAGAACGGGTGGCAGGCAGAGCACACGTCGGCGTGGATGACGCCGTTCTTGGCGGTGCTACGGGTGGTGAACGTGTTGCCGCAGGAGCAGCTCACCTGCGTCACGTTGTAGTCAGGGTGGATGTCGCGCTTCATCGCTGTCCTTTCGGGGTGCGGCCGCCGGGTCGCCTTCACGGCGTGAACCGGAACCGCTAAATGGTCAGCTACCAGTGTGCCAGATCGTCCAACCATCCCAGGCCATCGCGCATTCCCGTCAGCGGCCCAGATAGGTGAGTACGGCCAGCACCCGGCGATGATCCTCAGGCGCGGGCCCCAGGGCCAGCTTGGCGAAGATGCCGGAAATGTGCTTCTCCACCGCGCCTTCCGTGACGACCAGCCGGGCGGCGATGGCGGTGTTGGAGCGGCCCTCGGCCATCAGGGCCAGCACCTCGCGCTCGCGGGGGGACAGCGAGTCGAGCGGGGCGCCGCGGCGCTGGCGGCTCAGCAACTGCACGACGACCTCGGGATCGATGACCGTGCCACCCGCCGCCACCTGCCGCACCGTCTCCAGGAACTCGGCCACGTCCGCCACCCGCTCCTTCAGCAGGTAGCCGACGGCCCTGCCGATGAGGTCGCCGGCATAGCGCTCCTCGACGTACTGCGACAGGACCAGGATCGGGAAGTCCGGCCTGGCCACGCGCACCTGCAGCGCCGCCCGCAGGCCCTCGTCGGTGTGGGTCGGCGGCATGCGCACGTCGACGATGGCCAGGTCGGGCTCGTGCTCCAGGACGGCGGACACCAGCGCGGGCCCGTCCGAGACGGCCGCGACGGTCTCGATGCCGCCGTCGGCGAGCAGGCGCGCGAGCCCCTCGCGCAGGAGTACGGAATCCTCGGCGATGACCACGCGCATGGCCACATGACTACCACTCGCAGGGCAGCTCCGCACGCACGAGAGTGGGCCCGCCCACGGGGCTGTGCAGGACGAGCACGCCGTCGATGGTGGCCGCCCGGTCGGCCAGTCCCGACAGGCCGCCGCCCGGGCAGACGAGGGCCCCGCCGATGCCGTTGTCCCACACGTCCACGACCACGCCCCGATGGTCCCTGATCACCGTCACCGACGCCTCGGTGGCGCCGGAGTGCTTGGCCATGTTGGTCAGGGTCTCGGCCACGATGAAGTACGCGATGCTCTCGACCGCGGCGGGCGGCCGTTCCCGCAGCTCGACGGAGACGTCCACGCGGATGGGCGCCCGCGCGGCCAGGCCCGACAGCGCCGCGTCCAGGCCGCGGTCGCTCAGGATGGCCGGATGGATCCCCCTGGCCAGGTTGCGCAGCTCGGCGATGGCGGCCTTGGTGCCCGCGTGGGCCTGCGCGATGAGCATCCTGGCCTCCTCGGGCTCGCTGTCGAACTTCGACTGCGCCCGCCCCAGGTCCACCGCCACCGACAGCAGCCGCTGCTGCGCGCCGTCGTGCAGGTCGCGCTCGATCCTGCGCCGCTCCGCCTCGGCGGCGTCGACCCCCCTGGCCCTGCTGGCCCGCAGCCGCTCCTCCTGGCTGCCGCCGAGCAGCACCGTCGCCAGTGTCCCGTGCAACCAGGCCATCCCGCGCACGAGGTACGCCGCGAGCACGAACAGCAGCGCCCCGAAGACCATGGCGACGAAGGCACCCGGCCCGCTGTCGATGGTCAGGTCCGTGTAGACGCCCCCCAGCACCCACAGCGACAGCAGGACGGGCTGGATCATCAGCGTCACCGCCGTGAACCACAGCACGACGGACACGGCGGACTCGACCAGGCCGAGCGGGAACAGCATCAGCAGGTATCCCAGGTCCTGCCAGGTGGCCGCGTCCCCCAGCAGCCAGCGGAGATGCGCGCCCACCCCGCGTTCGGGCCTGGCCTGGTACGGGTCGGCGATCCTCACGCCGAACGCCGCGTACATCAGCCGCCTCTCCAGCATCGCCCCGCCGCGCCACATCAGCACCGTGGCCATCATCAGCGGCACGCCCACCCAGACGACGGTCAGCGTGAGCGACGTGGGCACGGTGACGGACAGCGCGACGAACCAGCCGAGCCCGGTCAACCCCGTGATCAGCAGGTACGGCGCCGCCCGCCACGTCATCGGGTCCACCACGACCCCCAGCGGGCCCTTGGCCCCGAACGGCACACGGTCCTTCAACGCGGCTGATCGCATGCCTCAAGACTGCACTCAGGAGGGGCCGCCGTGAATCCGGATGGCAGCCGACGTCGGGGTGGGGCTATCCCCACCTACGAGCTGGTACGCCCCCGACGTGAAAGGGGCGGCACGGGGAAACCCCATGCCGCCCCTCTCAGGAAGCCGCTAGTCGCGGTCGTTGCTCACCGTGGTCTTCTGGACCTGCAGGAGGAACTCCGCGTTGGACTTGGTCTCCTTCATCTTCTCCAGGAGCAGCTCGAGCGCCTGCTGCATGTCGAGCGCGTGCAGCACCCGGCGCAGCTTCCAGACGATCTGGAGCTCGTCCTTGCCCATGAGGATCTCTTCCTTACGCGTGCCGGACGCGTCCACGTCCACCGCGGGGAAGATGCGCTTGTCGGCCAGGGAGCGGTTGAGCTTGAGCTCGGCGTTGCCGGTGCCCTTGAACTCCTCGAAGATGACCTCGTCCATCTTGGACCCGGTCTCGACCAGGGCCGTGGCGAGGATCGTCAGCGAGCCGCCGTTCTCGATGTTGCGCGCGGCACCGAAGAACCGCTTGGGCGGGTAGAGCGCCGTGGAGTCGACACCACCCGACAGGATGCGCCCGGACGCCGGGGCCGCCAGGTTGTAGGCGCGGCCCAGGCGGGTGATCGAGTCGAGCAGGACGACCACGTCGTGGCCCAGCTCCACCAGGCGCTTGGCCCGCTCGATGGCGAGCTCGGCGACCGTGGTGTGGTCTTCGGCCGGACGGTCGAAGGTCGAGTGGATGACCTCGCCCTTCACCGACCGCTGCATGTCGGTGACCTCTTCCGGCCGCTCGTCCACGAGCACGACCATCAGGTGGCACTCGGGGTTGTTGCGGGTGATCGCGTTGGCGATGGACTGCAGCACCATCGTCTTACCGGCCTTGGGCGGCGAGACGATGAGGCCGCGCTGGCCCTTGCCGATCGGCGAGACGAGGTCGATGATCCGCGTGGTGAGGATGTTCGGCTCGGTCTCGAGGCGCAGGCGCTCCTGCGGGTAGAGCGGGGTCAGCTTGTTGAAGTCAGGCCGGTTGCGGGCCTGGTCCGGGTCCATGCCGTTGACGGTGTCGAGGCGGACCAGGGCGTTGAACTTCTCGCGCCGCTCGCCGTCGCGGGGCTGCCTGACGGCGCCGGTGATGACGTCGCCCTTGCGCAGGCCGTTGCGGCGGATCTGGGCGAGCGAGACGTAGACGTCGTTGCTGCCCGGCAGATAGCCGCTGGTCCTGACGAACGCGTAGTTGTCGAGGATGTCGAGGATGCCGGCGATCGGGATGAGCACGTCGTCGTCGCCGACGACGGGCTCGCTGCCCTCAAAGCGGTCACGGCCGCGGCCGCGGTTGCGCTCCCTGAAGCGGCCCCGGCGACCGCGCCCGCGCTCGTCGTCGTCGCTGCCGCCCCCGCGCTGGTCACCTCGCTGGTCGCCGCGCTGGTCGCTCCGGCCCGCGTCGGCGGCGCGCTCGCGCTGCTCGCCGCGGCCACCGTCACGTCCAAGGTCGCGGCCACCGTCACGGCCGCTGTCGCGCCCGCTGTCACGAATGTCACGGCTGTCACGGCTGTCACGGCCGCCGTCACGGCTGCTCTCCGCGCGGCCGCCCTCACCGCGGTCGCCGCCGGAGCGGTCGCCCCGCTCACGGCGCTCACCGCGGCTGCGGCGCTCGCGACGGCTCTCGCCGCGATCGGCGCGCGTCTCGCTCTGGCCGCTCTCCACGGCCTGGGCCTGCGGCTCCACGACCGGCTCCGCCGGCGCGGCGGCCGCCACGGGCTCGGGGGCCGCGGCCACGGGCTCCGCCGGCTGCGCGACGGGCTGGGCCGCGGGCTCCTCGGCGGTCTTGGCGCGGGAACGTTCCCTGCGCGTACGGGTGGGCCGCTCGGCGGCCGGGGCCGCGTCAGCCGCGGCGGCGGGCGCCTCGGCGGCCGGGGACGAAGCCGGTGCGGCCTCGCCGGAACCGCCACCCTGCTTCTCCTGGATGGCCGCGATGAGCTGGCTCTTCCGCATGCGCCCGGTCCCGCTGATGCCCAGCTCCGCTGCCATCTTCTGCAGCTCGGGCAGCACCTTGGCGGACAGGCCGGTGCCGGAGCGACGCGCACGGGTGGTCTTCGCCGGTGCGCGGGTGGGGGTGTCGCCGGACGCCGGCTCAGCGCCTGATGCGTCGGAGAGGAGTTCGGTGGTGTCGCTCAACTAAAAGGTCCTTCCCAGGGGTCGGGCGCCGGTTTCGTTCTGCCGGGCGTCCCGGAGGTGCTTGCGATCCGGCGGGACAGACCGGGTCGGGGTGCACTCTGCGATCTTCGGCTGTCGCTGTGGACGGCCGCCACTCTTGGGGAGGGGCTCGTCCAAGCCGCCACAGGGCCGTGGCGCGTGGCTGACACCCCTCAGATTGCTGTCGCCAACCAGATGTCGATGTGATTCGAACGCGCAGATCCCCGTCGTCGCCGCCTCGTTTCGAGCCAACCGGGTGTGGGCCAACCGGAGGCAACAGAGTCCGGGGAGACAGCCGCGCTGCTCACGCCTCGCGACGTGAAGCATGATGCAGCGATGTGTGGCTGACAAGCACGCACCCACCAAGGGGGCATCTGGTGCGGCTATCAGCCTAACATCACCAGCGCACACGGCTATTCCCTGAAGGTCTAAAGAGGCATCAGCGTGTCTCGGGAACCTGAACGTTCGCACCAACCGGGTCGACGTCCATTTGCTGGATGTGCCAGTCATTACCCACTTCTGGCGCGATCAAATCCTGCGTATCCGATGTCGAAAACGCAAGAACCGTGGGACCCGCTCCCGAAACGACCGCGGGCACGCCCACTGCACGGAGACGTTCTACCAGATTCGCGCTCTCCCGCATCGCAGGCGCGCGGTAATGCTGATGGAGTCGATCTTCGGTGGCGGCGAGCAGCAGCCACGGCTGCGGTCGCTGGGTCAGCGCCGCGATCAGCAGCGCAGCCCTGCCGGCGTTGAACGATGCGTCCTTGTGGGGCACGTCCTTCGGCAGCAGCCCCCGCGCGGTCTCCGTGGCCAGCCGGGCAGTAGGAACGACCACGACCGGACGGATGCGCTCGTCAGGAACCAGTTTCACCATACGCGGCGTCCCCGAGTGGTCGTACCAGGCCACGGTCAGACCACCGGCCAGACAGGGGGCGACGTTGTCGGGATGCCCCTCTATCTCGGTGGCCAGCGCGAAAACGTCGTCGTCGGAAAATCGCCCGGGCTCAGAAAGTTGTTCGCCCTCAGCCAAAGCGCGGGCCGCCAGGATGCCCGCGCAAAGGGCCGCCGACGAGGATCCCAGCCCGCGCGCGTGCGGAATCCTGTTACGGCAGTGCAGGCTGATCCCGCTGGGCTGGGCGACCCCCATCCGGTCGAACGTGGCCCGCATCGCCTTGACGACCAGATGGCCCTCTCCGAGATCCAGCTCGCCCTCGCCCTGGCCCTCGACGGTGACGCGGGCCCCGGCTTCGTCGGTGAGCGCGGCCTCCACGTCGTCGTACAGGCTCAGCGCCAGCCCGAGCGCGTCGAACCCGGGACCCAGGTTCGCCGAGGTGGCGGGCACGCGAATCTCAACGGTCCGCACATGAACTCCCTGTCAGGCGAGGTTGAGCGCCGCCGCGGCGGCGTGGACGTCGATGGGGATGACCACGGGCGCGGGCGCGCCCGAGATCGCCCAGTCGGGGTCCTTCAGCCCGTTGCCGGTGACCGTGCAGACGATGCGCCGGCCCGGGTCGACGAGCCCCTGCGCGTGGGCCTGCAGGAGCCCCGCGACGCTGGCGGCCGAGGCCAGCTCCACGAACACGCCCTCCTCCTGTGCCAGCAGCTTGTACGCCGCCGCGATCTGCCGGTCGGTCACCGCCTGGATGACGCCGCCCGACTCGTCGCGCGCCGAGGTGGCCAGCGACCAGGAGGCCGGGTTGCCGATGCGGATGGCGGTGGCGATCGTGTGCGGATGGGAGACGGGCGCGCCCTGGACGATCGGCGCGGCGCCGCTGGCCTGGAAGCCGAACATGCGTGGCCGCTTGGTCGACACGCCGTCGGCCGCGTACTCCTGGTAGCCCATCCAGTACGCCGAGATGTTGCCCGCGTTGCCCACCGGGATGCAGTGGATGTCCGGGGCGTCACCCAGCGTGTCGACGATCTCGAACGCCGCCGTCTTCTGGCCCTGCAGCCGGAACGGGTTGACCGAGTTGACCAGCGCAATCGGGTAGCTGGACGACAGCTTGCGGGTCATCTCGAGACAGTCGTCGAACGACCCCTCGACCTGCAGCAGCGTGGCGCCGTGCACGAGCGCCTGGGCCAGCTTGCCCATGGCGATCTTCCCCCGTGGCACCAGCACGGCGCAGGTCAGCCCGGCGCGTACGGCGTAGGCCGCCGCCGACGCCGAGGTATTGCCGGTGGAGGCGCAGATGACCGCCTTGGCCCCCTCCTCGACCGCCTTGCTGATGGCCATGGTCATGCCGCGGTCCTTGAAGCTGCCCGTCGGGTTGGCTCCCTCGACCTTCAGGTAGACGTCGCACCCCGTCAGCGCGGACAGGCGGTTAGCGGGGACCAGCGGCGTGCCGCCTTCGAGCAGCGTGATGACAGGCGTCTTCGGAGTGACAGGAAGACGCTCGCGGTATTCCTCGATGAGGCCACGCCACGACCTGCTCATGATGACTCCCTACCTGCGGTGTTGGGCACAGAGTGTACGGGGTGCGGCAGGCCGCCGAGGATCCGCGTCCACCTCCCGGACACATCCATTGGACAGGGGCGCTATTCAGGAAATTCTCAGCATCTCCCGATAAGGTCTCGGGCCAGGGGGTCACCACCATGGACGCGCGTCCTGCTTTGAGGCAGAACGACTATTCACCGATCGCGGCGCCGGAGCTCGGCACCTGGTCGCCCGCCCTTTCCGTGAGCGTGGTGATACCCGCTCACGGCGGGCAGGACCGGCTCGACCTGACACTCGCGGCGCTGGCGGCGCAGACGTACCCGGGCCATCTCATGGAGGTCCTCGTCGTCGACGACGGCAGCGCGCCTCCCCTCCGGCTGCCCGAGATCCGGCCCGCCAACACCCGCGTCGTGCCGGTGCGCGACGGCTGGGGCATCTCCAACGCCGTCAACACCGGCGCCAAGGCCGCCGACGGCGAGATCATCCAGCGTCTCGACGCCGACATGGTGGCCTGTCGCGAGCACATCGAGGCGCTGGCCCGCTGGCACCACGTGACGGACTACCTTGTCACGATCGGGATGAAGAAGTTCGTGGACACGCCGCCGGTCACGCCGCGCCAGGTCTTCCGGGCGGAACACCTGGGAGAGCTGTTCGACCTGGCAAGTGCCGTGTCCAGCTCCACCGAGGCGACCATCGCCAAGACCGACGGGCTGCGCAAGAGCCGCAACCCGTACCACGTGTGCACAGGCCCGACCTTCGCCCTGCCCAGGGAGGTCTTCCACGCCGTCGGCGGTCTCGACCCCAACGTGGCGCGGGGCGAGGACACCGAGTTCTCCTACCGGCTGGCCATGCACGGCGTGGTGTTCGTCCCGGATATGGACGCGCAGGCCGTGCACCTGGGGCTGCCCGCGCAGCACCGCGACAGGGAACGCGCCGTGCGGGCCGTGGAGCCGTACCTGGCGCACCGGATCCCGCTGCGCAGGGACCTGCGTAAGGACCGGGGGCGGCGGTGGCTGGTGCCGTACGTGGAGATCGTGCTCGACGTCACGGACACCTCCGAGTCGGTGGTGCGGCAGGCGGTGGCGGCGGCGCTGGACGGCAAACTGCAGGACGTGGTGGTGACGCTGGTGGGGCCGTGGTCGCGGCTGGGCTCCGGGCGCCGGTCCGTCCTGTCGGACCCGTGTTTCGAGCTGCGGCTGATGCGTGACCTGTTCGCGCACGACGACCGCATCCGCCTGATCGACGAGGCCGCCCCCACGCCCGCGCCCACGCCGTTCCGCTATCGCGGGCCGGTGGACGTGCCGCTGCACCGGGCGACGCTGGAGCGCATGATCGAGTCCGTGCAGAAGGACCTCACCGGCGTGCTGATCGTCGACCTGCCCGACGGGCGCACCGCCCGGCTGGAGCGCACCTCCGCCCTCGGCCGCGCCGTCCTGCTCGCCGACCCGGGGACCGCCGACGTGGACGACCTCATCGCCACCACCCACGGGGTACGCCACGAGCCGCCGGACCGCTACTGGCCCGCTCCCGCTCCGACGCAGCCCGCCCCGGTCACCATCCCCGCCCCGGCCCCGGCGGCGGTCTCGGTGCCCCGGTCGGAGAACACGTCGGAGAACACGCTGCTGCGCCGCCTCAAGTCCGCCCTGCGCCCCAACTGACCCCGTCGCTCCACAGGGCACGTCACCGCACGGAGCGCGCCATCACGCCCTGTCGCGCCGAGCGAGGGTGGGAGCACGCGCGAAGGGGCGGGTCGGTCAACCGCGCAGGCGTTTGCGTAAGGCGCGTTTCATGGTGGTCGACACCAGGACCCGCAGGCTCTGCTGGGCGCGGCCGGCCGCGGCCAGCTGGCGGCGCAGCGTGCCGACCTCGCGCCGCAGCTCCACGGTCGACTTGCGCCAGCGCCCGGCCTCGTCCCGCCATTTGGCCACCTGCGCCCGCAGCCGCTCCGCCTCCTTGGCCAGCCGGGCCGCCTCGGCCTGCGCCTCCAGGCGCGCCCGGTAGGCCCCCCGCCGTCCCACCAGCGGCTCCGCCTCCGTCGTGAAGCCGTACGTCTCCGCCTCCACCCAGGTGACGCCCGACACCGAGTCCACCGCGTCGTCCAGGTCCTCCCCCGGGGCCACCACGATGCGGGCCCGGGCGAAGGCGGACGCGCGTTCCAGGCGGGCCGCGACGACCCCCTGGGACGACTCCTGGAGCAGCACGTTCACCAGGCCGAGCCCCTCGTCGCGGGCCAGGTCGAGCAGGCGGGCCAGGGAGTCCTCGCCGGGGACCCATCCGGGCGGCAGGCGCAGCACGAAGGGCACGGCCGGGTCGACGGACTCCGCGGCGGACAGGCGTACCCGGCCTTCATGGCGATAGTGGCCCTGGACCAGCACCAGGTCGAGGTCGGGGTTCTTCAGGGGGGCGCGGCGGTCGCGGTCGAGGGTGTCCCAGGGCCCGAGGACGAGCACGGACAGGTCGGGCAACGTGCCGGCGAGCAGCGCGTCCACCGTCGCGCGCACCGAGTCGTAGCCCGCCGTGCCGTCCACCACCACGGTGACGTACGGCACCTTCCACTGCCGCCCGGGATGCCCTCGCAGCCACCGGTAGGCCGGGATGCGGTCGGCCACGAAGGCGTGGCTCACCCGGTCGATCGGCTGCTTGCCGCGCATCCGCATGGTGGGCCCGAGGTGGTAGGCGCGGGCCGAGGGCTCCGGCACGAAGACGGCGCCCGCCTGGCCGAGCCGGTAGCCCATCTCGGTGTCCTGGCCCAGGATCAGCTCGTCGTCCATCGGCCCGGCGGTCTCGATCAGCCGGGCGTTGACCGAGGTCGCGCCCCCGACGTGCAGGCTGAACGGGCGCTGGGGATTGTCGGTGAGGCCGCTGGTGCGCTCGACGAGATCGACGATCCAGGCGTGCGGCGCCGCCGGTTCGAAGTACCCCTCCAGGTCGTCGGGGAGCTCTCGAGGCAACTCGGCGTCGGTGAAGCGGATGTAGCCGGTGACGACCAGGTAGGGGGCGGCGTGGTGCCAGCGCATGTGGGCCTCGATCGCGCCCGGGGTGAGCACCACGTCGGAGTCGAGCCAGTGGATCACGTCGCCGGTCGCCTCGGCCAGCCCGGCGTTGCGGGCGCTGGCCCGGCCCGGCTCCGCGCAGACGATCAGCCGTGTCCGCTCGGGGCGGACGGCGGGCAGGCGCAGCGGGGGCGCGCTGCCGTTGTCGACGACGATGACCTCGGTCAGCTCCGCCGGGTACGTCTGCCTGGCCAGCCCGGCGAGCACCAGGTCGAGCTTGTCCTGCCCGCCGTAGGCCGGGATGACCACGCTGACCGTGAGCTCGGGGGTGAGGTCCTCCGCGAGGGGCTCGAGGATGCGGTAGTCGTTGCCGCGCACCCTGGCCGCACCGGCGACGCCCGTGGTCATGCGGCTTCCATCAGCAGGCTCGGGCGGAAGCCGCGCCACTGGTTGGCGGCCACCTTGAGGAAGTGGGCGAGGGGCAGCTGCCAGGTGTGCTCGTCGCGGAGCCCACGGCGCAGGACGTAGCCAAGCCCGTGGGTACGGTAGACACGCGCGCCGGCCTTTTGCGCGGCTTTGAGAAACTCGAGATCAACCGCCCGCGGAAGCCCAGGAAATCCCCCAATTTCCTGAAATTTCTCCCGAGAAATCAAGATCGTCCCTCCCGCCACATGATCGGCCCACACCTCGCTCGGATACGCCGCGCCACTCGCGAAAGTCGTCCGCCGCACCGTGGCCCGCAGCGGCTCCAGGTAGAAGAACTCGGCCGTCGTCCCCACCACGTCGGCCCCCGAGTACGCCAGCGCCATGATCAGATCTCCCAGATGGCGCGGCCCGTACCAGTCGTCGTCATCCCATTTCGCCAGGTAGTCGCCGTGTGCCAGGGCCGCTACCCGGTTGAGCACCTCTCCGAACGGGACGTCCTGCGCGACCTCGATCCATTTCACGGGCAGCGAACACGACTCGACCGCCTCCCGCACCTCCTCGAAGCTCACCCCGTGCAGCCCGAGCAGCACCTCGGCCTCGACGTCCCGCTGCCTGCCCATCTGGGCCAGCGCCGCCCCCACCATCCCCGGCCGCTTGCTCGACATGACGATGCTGACCGAGGGGCTGACCGAGGGGCTGACCGAGGGGCTGACCGAGGGCTTGGAGGCGCGGTGCGCCAGGCGGCGCAGACGTACGCTGTGCTCCTCCCGCCGCAGGTCGGCCAGCGAGCGCGCGGTCCCGTCGGCCGCGTGGCCGAGCCAGTCGCGGTCGGTGAGCAGCGTGGCGAGGTCGCCGGGCACCCAGGGCGCGGCGCGGTCGGCGGTCAGCGGGACCCCGGCGGCGGCCAGCCGCAGCAATCCCTCCACGGGCACCTCGGCGGCGGGCCACTCGATCTCCAGACCGCGCAGCGGGCGCAGCGCGGGCACGTCGGGGCGCCGCCCCTCCACCGCCCAGCCGTCGTGCGTCCAGTGCAGGCGGGCCAGCCCCTTCTCCGGCGTACGCGCGAAGCCACAAGGGGTGATGGACATGGGCCTCCTTGGGACTTGGTCGGCGCCTACCTTACGCCCGTTTTACTGACGGGTAGACGCGGCCACCACATTCGGCATGCCCTACGCCGCAGGTGGAGTGGAGGTGATTCTCAGTTTTCCTCCAGGAAGCTATGGCACGGTAGGGGCGGGTGTTTATTAAGGTGTCAATAATCCCGTGGTGTCCTCGACGCCCCCTGATGTTCCAAACGAAAGGTATGCGCGGATGCTCTCGCCCCGCCGACTGGCAGCGACCGCCGCACTCCTCGCAGCTCTCACCGCCGGCGTGCTCGCCCTGCTCGTCCTCGCCGGCCTGATCACCGTCGGCGCGGCAGCGGTCACGGTGGCCTTCCTGGTCACCCTGGCTGGCCTCGCCTTCCTCGTGCTCACCGTGCGCCGCCTCGACGGCAAGGCGCACCGCATCGATCTGCGGATCAAGAAGCACGAGGCCGAGCTGGCGAGGACCACCACCGCACTCAAGAACATCGAGACCAGGCTGGACCTGCTGGTGCAGGCCGTCGAGGACTCCGCCGCGCGGCGGGCCGACGACCTCGGCGCCATCCTCGCCTCGCTCGGGGAGGACCGGGTCAACGCCATGGCGCGGGCGCGAGAGGTGGAGGAGCTGCGCGCGGAGGTTCGCGCGCTGGCCAGGGACTCCGTATGACGCGGGTCCGGCACAACGACTACGGGACGCTGACCCCGCCGGCGGTGGGGGCGTGGGAGCCCTCGCTGCGGGTCTCCGTCGTCATCCCGGCCTACGACTGCGCGGAGGCGCTGGAGCGCACGGTCCCGGCGCTGGCGCGGCAGACGTACCCGGCCGAGCTGATGGAGATCGTGGTCGCGGACGACGGCAGCGAGCCGCCGCTGCGGGTGGCGGGCGCGCGGGTGGTGCGGGTGGCCGACGGGTGGGGACGCGGCGCGGCCCGGCAGGCCGGGCAGCTCGCGGCCACCGGCGACGTGATCCACTGGCTCGACTCCGACATGCTCCTCGCGGACGACCACATCGAGGCGCACATGCGCTGGCACCACCTGATCGACCATGCGGTGGTGATCGGGGACGTCCGGTTCGTCGAGGAGCCGGGCGAGGAGGGCGTCCAGTCGGAGTACACGAGGAAGACCTTGGAGTCGACCAGGTGGCTCAAGAACGCGGGCGCCGGCGCGTACCTGCTGCACACGGGCGCGTCCACGTCCGTGCGGGCCGATCTGCTGCGCGCGGCGGGCGGCGTGGACACGTCCCTGAACATGGCGGAGGACACCGAGCTCGGATACCGGCTGGCGCAGGCGGGGGCGGTGTTCGTCCCCGACCCGCAGGCCAGGGCGTGGCACGTCGGGGCCTCCACCGTGATGCTGCGGGAGAAGGAGGTGCACCGGCACAACTGGTCCTATCTGGGCGATCTCATCCCGGACCTGCGCTGGCTGCGCAGCCATCCCCGGCGTCACTGGCGGGTGCCGTACGTCCAGGTCGCCGTGACGGCGACCACCTACGAGCGGACGCGGGCGACCGTCGACTCGGCCCTCGCGGGCACCCTCGCCGACGCGGCCGTCACCATCGTCGGCCCCTGGGGCAAGCTGACCGGCGAACGCCGCTCCAACCTCGACGACCCCCTCCTCGACCTGCGCCTGCTGCACAACCTCTACGCGCACGAGCCCCGGGTCGTGTTCGCGGAGAGCGTACCCGCCTCCGCCGCGCCCGCCCCCTTCCTGCTGCGCGTCCCCACCGGGTGGACGCTGGGCGCCGACACGCTCTCCAGGCTGGTACGCCACGCGGACGGCGACCTGCTCGGCCTGGTCAGCGTCGCGCTGTCGGAGGACGCCTCCGGGGTTGTGGCCGCCCGCCTGGAGCGCACGGCCGCCTTCTCGCGCGCGGCGCTCCACGAGGGCCGGGCCGACGACCTGGTGGACGAGATGTTCGGGTCGGAGTGGGTCAGCGGGGGCGAGTACGGCTTCGCGGTGGCGGAGGAGGCCGAGCCGCTGGCCGGCGAGCCCGCGAAATGGCGGGCGCTGGCCGGGGAGCGGTTGCGGGAGGTCAAGGAGCTGCGGGCGGAGGTGGAGCGGCTCGCGGCCGAGGTCGAACGGCTGTCCGCCGCGCCGCCCGCCGACGAGCCCGCCGGGCGCGGCGGGCTGAGCTCGCTGATCAAGCAGCTGCGGAGCGCCGGATGATCCGTCAGCTGCTGGCGGAGCTGCCCGGAGCGCGGGTCTTCTTCGCCGGGATCGACGACGTCGCCCCTCTCTACGCCGCCCCCGCCGCCCGCCAGGGCTCCTCGGGAACGTCCTGCGAGGCCCGGCACGTCGTGGACCTCGATCGGGACCTGCTGGAGCCGGCCGCCGAGGCCGAGCAGGTGGGCGAGGTCCTCGTGCTCGCCAGGACACCGGCCGACCTGCGCAGGGTCGCGACGCTGCACAAGCTGCTGCCACAGGCCGAGCGGGTGGTCGTGGCCGTGCTCGACACGCCCGCCGCCCACCCCGCGCCGGTCCCCACCCCCACCCCCGCGCACCGGTGGCGGTCCCTGACGGATCTGCGCGTCTACCAGCCCAGGAACCGGGTCTGGGTGGTCGACGCCCGGTTCTCCGCCTCCACGCCCGCGGGCCGTACCGTGACCGCGACGGCGCGGGCGTTCGCGGGCCACCGCCTCGACGTGATCGCGGCCCCGGCGGCGGCGATCGCGGGCGTCGGGGCGGCGGCCTGGCGCCCCGGCGACCCCAACGCGACCCCCGCCGAGGTGACGGGGCCGGTGCCCGAGCGGGTCGGCGCGCCGGGCAGCGACGTGGTCCTGCGCACCCTCGGCCACCCGTCGATGGAGGACGTGGGCGACGCGCCGTCCTCCGTCCCGGACGCCGACGACGGCAAGCCGATCGACGACGCCGAGACTGTGGAGTGGGCCGGGGACGAGAGGCCCATCGAGCGGCCGACACTGCGGGCGGTGACCTGGGAGCACCTCGGACGGCCGGGCATGGCCGACTCGCCGCTGGCCGATCCCGACGTGCTGGGCGAGACCTCCATGGTCCCGCCGGTGGACGAACGCCTCGTGAACCCCCAGGGTTTCGTCACCACCCCCTCCCGCGGCATGGCCTCGCTGGTGGAGCGGGACGGCCGGTGGTCGGTGGTGCTGGACGACAAGGTCGTGACGTCGTTCGCCGAGTCCGGCGGGGTCACCGACGCGGACGTGGCCAGGCTCCGCCAGATCCGCGGCGTCGAGGTGGACTGGCGGCATGCCCACAGCGGCCCCCTGGCAGCCGTACGGGTGCTGACCGGCCTGGCCGCCGCCGGCGTGCCGCTGCGCGCGCAGGCCGTTCCGCGCTGGGCGGGCGCGCTCGGGGACGAGATCATCGAACTCGTCGAGCGCTGCCCGGACCTCTCGGACGACCTCCGGCGCGAGGAGCACAGCATCCGCCTGCGCCGCGCCGCGCTCCGTACCCACGGCGTAGCCGCGAGGTGGGAGCAGCTCGGCGCGCCCGCCCCCGCGCCCCCGCTCACCTCGGTCCTGCTGGCCACCCGGCGCACCGACATGGTGTCGTTCGCGCTCGACCAGGTCGCCCGCCAGCGAGGCGCCGAGCTCGAGGTGATCCTCGCCCTGCACGGCGTCCCGAAGGGCCACCCGGACGTGGCCAAGGCGATCGGGGCGTTCGAGGGCACGCTGACGGTGTTCGAGGCTGATCGCCAGGACGTGTTCGGCGAGGTGCTGAACCACGCGGCCGCCATGGCCTCGGGCTCGTTCCTGCTGAAGATGGACGACGACGACTGGTACGGCCCCGACTTCCTGTCCGACCTGCTGCTGGCGCACTCGTACTCGGGCGCCCAGGTGGTGGGCACGGTGCCGGAGTTCGTGTACCTGACGTCCATCGACGTCACCGTGCACCGCAGGCAGGTCACCGAGCAGATCACCAGCTTCGTCGCCGGGGGGACGATCCTGGTGGAGCGCTCGGCCTTCCAGGCGGTGGGCGGGTTCCGGCCGTTGCGGCGCTCGGTGGACACCCAGTTCCAGGAGGCGCTGCAGGCGGCGGGCGGCCAGATCTACCGTACGCACGGGCTCGGCTACATCCTGCGCAGGGGCCCGGCCGCCAACCACACGTGGCAGGAGCCCATCGGGACGTTCCTGCAGCGCAACAGGCAGCAGTGGCGCGGCTTCCGCCCGAACGCCCTCATGGCCCTGGACGAGAGCTCCTTCGCATGACCGGCATCCCCCGCATCCGCGGCAACGACTTCGGCGTGCTCGCGCCTCCCGCCCTGGGCGCCTGGGAGCCCACGCTGACCGTCACCGTCGTCATCCCGGCCCACGACCGCCAGGAGACCCTGGACCTCACCCTGGCGGCCCTGTCCGCCCAGAGCTACCCCGAGCACCTGCTGGACGTCATCGTCGTGGACGACGGCAGCGACACCCCGATCCACCTCCCGGAGCTCGTCCCGGCCAGGACCAAGCTGATCTCCAGCCCGCCGGGCGGCTGGGGACGGGCCTGGGCCGTTCAGGCGGGCGTGGACATCGCGACCGGCGAGGTCGTCTTCGTCCTGGACGCCGACATGGTCCCGCACCGGCACCACGTGGAGGCCCAGCTGCGCTGGCACCACCTGGCCCCGTACGTGGTGGCCCTGGGCTGGATCGACTTCACCGCCGCCACCGACCTCCCGACGCAGGAGCGGGTACGCCAGGCGCTGGAGTCGGACGAGGAGGGCGAGCTCTTCCCGCTGTCACCGCACCGCCACGACTGGGCCGAGCAGATCATCGACGGCCACGACGGCCTGCGTACCGCTCCCAGCTCCCTGGCCACCCGCATCCACGTGGGCGCCACGGCTTCGTACCCGGCCGAGCTGCTGCGCTCGATCGGCGGTCTGGACACGTCCCTGGTGCTGGCCGAGGACACCGAGCTGGGCTACCGGCTCACCC
This sequence comes from Nonomuraea sp. JJY05, assembly GCF_043496855.1. NCBI lineage: Bacteria > Bacillati > Actinomycetota > Actinomycetes > Streptosporangiales > Streptosporangiaceae > Nonomuraea > Nonomuraea sp. JJY05. Next base: position 92,486 of record NZ_JBIEIS010000037.1, on the reverse strand, counting down.
AGGCGGGCGCGGTGTTCGTCCCGGACCCGGAGTCGCGTGCCTGGCACATCGGGCTGCCGACGGCGATGCGCGAATTCGCGGCGCTGAAGCGCTACAACGACCCCTTCGTCGCCGACCTGGTCCCCTACCGCCGCTACCTCCGCACGGATCCGGGCCGCCAGTGGCTGGTGCCGTACGTGGACGCGACGGTGCCGGCGGGCCCGTACGAGGACGTGCGGGCGACGGTGGACGGCCTCCTGGCCGGCACGATCCCGGACGTCAGAGTCACCGTCCCCGGCCCCTGGGAGTCCCTGACCGCCGAACGCCGCTCCCCGCTCGCCGACCCGGACCTCGACCTCCGCCTCATCCAGGCCAACTTCGCCGGCGACCCCCGCGTCCACCTGACCAGGCCCCTGGAGGGGACGGCCCCGTTCCAGCTCTCGCTGCCGCCCGGCTGGGTCCCGTCGAAGGACACGCTGGAACGCCTGCTGGACCACATGGAGCAGCACGACCTGGGCGCCCTCTGCCTGGCTCTGGAGGAGACGGAGCAGGGCGTCACGCTGGCCCGGCTGGACCGCACGGCCGCCCGGTCCAGAGCCGCGCTGGTGGCCGCCCCGGACGACGAGTGGGACGACCTGATCGACGCCCTCTTCGGCCTGGAGTGGCTGGACGGGGAGAGCTGGGGCTTCAGGCGCCGCCCCGCCGTCTACCCGCCGCGCAAGAGACCCGCCCCGGAGCTCGACCGGCTCGCCGCCGAACACGAGAAGAAGATCGCCCTCTACCGCAAGCGCACCGCCGCCCTGCGCGCGGAGCTCGCGCAACTGCGGCGGGAGGCGGCCAAGAACGGCCGGGACGCGACGCGCTGGCGCGAGAAGGCCGAGGCCTGGCGCAGGGAGGCGGTCCGCCTCGCCCGCGCCCAGAACCGCACGGTCCTCAAGCGAGCCGTCCGCAAGGTCCGCTCCCTGGCCTTCCCGGACGACTCCCCCGCGCGAGAAGGCTAGTCGTCGCCCTCCACGCGCATCACGCTGGCCACGGCGCGGACGATGTCCAGCTCGCGCAGCCCCTCCATGGTCGCCGACAGCGCGGCGTCCGTGGCGCGGTGGGTGACGATGACGAGCTGGGCGTCGTCGCCGTGCCCCTCCTGGCGCACGGTCTGGATCGACACGTCGTGCTTGGCGAACAGCTCCGCCACCCGCGCCAGCACGCCCGGCTTGTCGGCCACGTCGAGCGCCACGTGGCAGCGCGTGACCGTGTCGCCCATGGGATGGGCCGCCAGGTCCGCGTACGTCGACTCCTCCGGCCCGCGCGTGCCCGCCAGGCGGTTGCGGGCGACGGCCACCAGGTCGCCGAGGACCGCGGAGGCGGTGGGCGCCCCGCCCGCCCCCTTGCCGTAGAACATGAGCTGCCCCGCCGACTCCGCCTCCACGAAGACCGCGTTGTACGCCTCCCGCACCCCGGCCAGCGGGTGCGACCGCGGGATCATCGCGGGGTGCACCCGCACCCCGAACGAGCGGCCGTCCTCGGAGCGGGCGCAGATGGCCAGCAGCTTGATGACGTAGCCCATGGCCTTGGCCGAGGCCACGTCGGTGGCGGTGATCTCGGTGATGCCCTCGCGGTGCACCTCGGCGGCCGTCACGCGGCTGTGGAAGGCGAGCCCGGCCAGGATGGCGGCCTTGGCGGCGGCGTCGAAGCCCTCGACGTCGGCCGTCGGGTCGGCCTCGGCGTAGCCGAGCGTCTGGGCCTCCTCCAGGGCGTCGGTGAAGGACGCGCCCGTGGTGTCCATCTTGTCGAGGATGTAGTTGGTGGTGCCGTTGACGATGCCGAGCACGCGCTTGACGTGGTCGCCCGCCAGCGACTCGCGCAGGGGGCGCAGCAGCGGGATGGCGCCGGCCACGCTGGCCTCGAAGTAGAGGTCGCCGTTGCCCTGCCGGGCGGCCTCGTGCAGGGCGGCGCCGTCCTCGGCCAGCAGCGCCTTGTTGGCGGTCACCACGGACTTGCCCTTGGACAGGGCGGCGACGATCAGCGTGCGGGCCGGCTCGATGCCGCCGATGACCTCGATGACGATGTCGACGTCGTCGCGCGTGACCAGCGCCTCGGCGTCGGTGGTGAACAGCGAGGGGTCCACCTCGACGTCGCGCTTGCGTCCGAGCCGGCGCACGGCGACCCCGGCCAGCTCCAGCGGGGCGCCGATGCGCGCGGCCAGGTCGGCGGCCTGCTCGTGCATGAGCCTGATGACCTGCGAGCCGACGACGCCGCAGCCCAGCAGCGCCACTTTCAGCGGTTTCACAGCTGCCCCCTCAACAGGTCGTCCTCGGTCTCGCCCTGCACGATCACGCGCGACTTGCCGCCGGAGACGGCGACCACGGCGGGCCTGGGCAGGTAGTTGTAGTTGCTGGCCAGCGACCGGCAGTAGGCGCCGGTGGCCGCCACCGCGATCAGGTCGCCGGGGGCGAGGTCCGCGGGCAGGTGGAAGTCGCGCACGATGATGTCGCCGCTCTCGCAGTGCTTGCCGACCAGGCGGCTGAGCATGGGCTCGGCGCTGCTCTCGCGGCTGACCAGCGCCGCGGTGTATTCGGCGCCGTAGAGCGCGGTGCGCACGTTGTCGCTCATGCCGCCGTCGATGCTCACGTACGTGCGCAGGCCCTCGACGTCCTTGACCGTGCCGACCGAGTAGAGGGTGATGCCGCCGGGCCCGACGACGGTGCGCCCCGGCTCCACGGTCAGCCTGGGCACGGGCAGGCCCGCGTCCGTGCACACCTTGGTGACGATCTCGCGCAGCCCGTCGGCCAGCTCCTTGATGTCGGGCGCCTCGTCGCCCTCGACGTAGGCGATGCCGTAGCCGCCGCCCAGGTCGAGCTCGGGCAGCACGACGCCGTGCTCGTCCTTGATCTGCACGAGCAGCGCGGCCAGACGCCTGGCCGCCACCTCGAACCCGGCCGTGTCGACGATCTGGGAGCCGATGTGCGAGTGGAGCCCGACGAGCTCGAGCTGCGGCAGGGCGAGGATCCGGCGTACGGCCTCCGCGGCCGCGCCGGTGTTGAGCGACAGCCCGAACTTCTGGTCGTCGTGCGCCGTCGCGATGAACTCGTGCGTGTGGGCCTCGACCCCGGTGGTCACCCGGATCATCACCTTGGGCCGCTTGCCCAGCCGCTGGGCGAGGTGGCCGAGCCTGGCGATCTCCTCGTACGAGTCGACCACGATGTGGCCGACCCCGACCTCCAGCGCCCTGGTCAGCTCGGCGACGGACTTGTTGTTGCCGTGCATCGTGATGCGCTCGGGCGGGAACCCGACGCTGAGCGCCACCGCCAGCTCGCCGCCGCTGGCCACGTCGAGCCCGAGGCCCTCGTCGTGGAGCCAGCGCACGATCTCCTTGCACAGGAACGCCTTGCCGGCGTAGTGGACGTCGGAGCCGGCGAAGGCCGTGGCGTAGTCGCGCATGCGCGAGCGCACGTCGTCCTCGTCGAGGACGTAGAGCGGCGTGCCGTGCTCGCGAGCCAGCTCGCGCACGTCGACGCCGCCGACAGTGAGCGTGCCATCGGTCCGGGTCGACGTTCGCGGCCAGATCGCTGGGTTGATCCGGTTGAGGTCGGCGGGCGCCAGCGGAGGGCGCTCGTGGGGCAGCATCTCGGCGTGCCGGTCCCCGGCTGGATGGACGAATCGACTCACCTGATCGAGGCTATCGGAACCGCAACTGAGCCATGACCCTCTGCCCACGTATCGAGACGCGATCAAGCTCCAGAAGGGATATTTTTACGATTTTTCGCCGTTTGGCCGAATATTTTGCGACCCGCTACATTCGTTCCGGCCCAGGTAGCACACCAGTCACAGCCTCGGCCAGCCGCACCCGCGCCGTGTGCACCGGCCCCGGCGCCTCGTCGCCCACCGGTACGGCGGGCGCGTGCTCATACGCGTCGTGATAGGCCAGCGCCAGCCGCACCAGGTACGTCTCCCACCCCGGCTCCCTGCTCACCGTCCGCCCGGGCAGCTCGGCCAGCACCCGCAGCACCCGCCGGTCGTACGGGCCGTCGAGCAGCTCCCCCCTGAACCCCCCGGACGGCACCCCCAGCTCGCGGGCCCACCGGAGCACTGCGTGGGCCCGCGCGTGCCCGTATCGCACCACGAACCCGGGGTTGTCCCAGGTCCGCGGGAAGTCCGGCCACGGAGGCTCAGGGATGTCGAGCGGCCCGACGCCTGCCACCAGCTCCCCCGGCTCGCTGACCACGATCCGCAGGAACCCGTCCCGCCGGACCTCCACCAGGGACACCCCGGCCAGCTCCCGCACCCGCCGGGCGAGCGGCTCGGCGGGGATCTTCCGGCGCAGCGCCGCGGCGGAGACGTAGACGGCCTCCTCCTCCCACGTCCCCTCGGGCGCCGGCGGCTCCCCCAGCACCTCGGCCAGCTCCTCGGCCAGTTCTGGAGGCGTCATGGCCGAAACCCTAGCCCTGGGGCTCAGATGAGCGCATGCGGCTCGGCGGAGCCGTACTCGACCAGGTGGGCCGCCCCGAGCAGCCAGCGGTCCTCGTCGCGCACCCGCACGTAGCCGAACCGGTCGGCGGAGAACACCTTGATCCCGTCCGTCCGGCACTGCCGCATGAGCACCTCGTCCCACCCGTCCGTAAGGTCCGCGAAGCCGATCTCCCGGAGGGTGTTGCGGCGGGCCAGGAGGGTCGCCCCGGCGATCTCCGGGAGGTAGGTGTACTCGGCCTCGGGCTGCTTGAGCAGCGTGGCCTGCGGCTTGCGGAGGTGGGCGTAGAAGGCCGCCTTGCCGACGATGTCGGCGGTGCTGAAGAGGAACGCCCGCCGCAGGTCCGACAGGTAGTGCGGGCCGTACACGTCGCGCGGGTCCATGACCGCCACCAGGTCGGCCTCGCACAGGTCGATGCCGGCGTCGAGCATCGCGCCCTCGGTCATCGCCGGGTGCGGGCGGCGGTAGACGATCTCCACGTCCGGCAGCACGTCGCGGGCCCGCAGCTCCGACTCCGGCGGCCCGATGACGATGAGCTGGTCGACCCCCGACTGCTTGGCGACCTGCGCCAGCGCGTGCTCCATCAGGTACGGGTCCATGATCGGCAGCAGCACCGAGGTGTTGAGCGTGGCGCGGGCGCTGGGCAGGCCGATCGCGTCGAGGAGCTCGTCGACCCGCTCGGTCATCGTGCCCATCTGGTACGCCCGCCGCAGCGCCACGTGCGCCCGCCGCGTGTCGGCCTCGGTGCCGATGGGCGTGCCGCAGGCGGCGAGCTCGGCCAGCCGCCACTGGGGCGTGCCCGGCGGGCAGTCCACCGCGGCCGCCCAGCGGTAGGAAGTCAGCACGTCGGGGTAGGTCAGGTGCCCGGGCAGGAGCTGGTCCAGCGTGAGGACCCGGTCGATGCGCCCGCCGGAGAGCGGCAGCGGGTTGTGCACCCGCGGCTGCACCCCGAACTGCAGCCGCGGCCAGGCCACCGTCAGATCGGTCGTGAACCGGTGCTCGAACAGCTCGGCCGCCGCCGCGTACGCGGCCACGTCGCCCTGCGTGTGCCAGAAGACCGTGCGGATGCCGCGCTCGGCGCACCAGGCCAGCAGCGTCTTCAGCCCCTCGCCCGGCTCGCCGGTGATCTCCTCGGCCCACGGCCCCTGCGTGACGGACTCGACCACCAGCAGGTGGGGCACCTCCAGCGGGAGCACCCTGGCGAAGTCGCGCGGCGTGAAGCCGGTCGTCTGCCGCCACTCGTACCGCAGCAGCGCCTCGGCGTGCGGGTCGGCGATGACCGCGGCCGTCAGGTGCGGCCTGGTGTTGGGTCCCGTCGGCACCCGGAAGGGCTTGAGCTTGAAGGAGGCGCCCCCGAGCGTCCTGGTCGTGCTGGTGGCCTGGTACGCCGCCCCGGGACGCTCGTCCTTGGCCTTGGCGGCCGCCGGGGGCTTGCGCTTGGGCGCGATGGGCCGCTTGACGGGCTTGGCCGCGCCCCTGAGCCCCTTGGCCAGCCGGACCGGGTTGCTCTTGCCGCTCTTGATCGCGTCACCGAGGCGGTTCCAGCGGGCGACCTTGATCGAGGACAGCTTCCAGTTGGCCACCTCGGCCTGGAAGCGCTGCTCGGCCAGCTCCTTGCGCAGCTTGTCGGCGGCCGCCTGCTCGGCCTCCAGCCGTTCCTCGACCTCGCTCAGCCGCTCGGCCAGCGACCTGGCCTCCCCGGCGCTCTGCTCGGCCGCGGCCAGCTTGGCCTCTGCGGCATCCAGCAGCCTGGCCAGCTCGGCAGCGCGCTCGGCCTGCGCGACAGCATCCCGCAACGCCCGCCGCGTGCTCTCAAGCTCCGTCGACAATTGACCCTCCGCTCCCTCAGCCCGGCAAAGGATACTCTTTTTGCCTGAAGCGTCTCGAAGGGATGAGATCCGGTGCAGTTCAACGTGCGGCCCTACGTCTGCGGCGCTCTCGGCCGGATCGACTCCGCCATACTCGGCAAACTGACCGCGGCGGGCCCGAGGCTCCTGCCCGCGCTCCAGTCGTCCGACGCGGCGCTGTTCAGCTCGGCGCCGCTGCCGCCCTACCACCGCCTGGGGCACTCGTACGCGTTCTCCTGGGGCGAGCGCAAGCCCTCCGGGGACGACGACTGGATGACGGTCGCGGAGACGTTCGAGACCCCCGGGCTGATCGGCGACGGCGACAGTGTCACGCTCCACACGGGCGCCCTGGGCCTCGTGGACGTCTACTACGTGCGCCTCGGCGAGGCGGTCTACTTCTCGTCGCAGATCCAGCCGCTGCTCAGCCTGGTGCAGGTCGAGATCGACTGGTCGGCGTGGGCGTCGATCCTCCAGGTGACGTTCCCGCTGGGCGAGGCGACGCCGTACGCGGACGTCAAGCGGCTGCCCGGCTCCAGCGCCCTGGTGTGGCGGCACGGCAGGCTCGCGACCGAGCGCAGGCTGCCGCGCTGGCTGCGTTCGGAGCCGCACGAGTCGTGGATCAGCCCGCGCGAGATCGTCGAGCTGCTGGACGAGGTCTACCGGGACTACGAGGGCCGCAAGCTGCTCGTGCCGGTCAGCGGCGGCTACGACTCGCGGCTGCTGGCCAGCGTGGCCAAGGCCCGCGGGATGGACGTCGAGTCGTGGACGACCAGCCCCGACGACGGCACCGACACCGACATCGCGTTCGCCAGGTCGATCACCAGGGAGCTGGGCATCCCCCACCGGGTGATCACCCAGGACGCCGCCGACTACCCGGACGACGCCGTCGAGGTGGCCCGCAGGCTCGAATACCTGACGCCGCACCACGCCTGGTACGCGCCGTTCGCCAAGGAGGTGCACCAGGCGGGCCGGATCCTGGTCGACGGCCTGGCCGGCGGGCCGCTGCTGAAGAACTTCATGGTCAGCGGGGCCGCGCTGGAGGCCACGACGCAGGCCGAGCGATCGGCGGCCGTGCTCGGCTCGCTGTCGCTGGGGGCGCCCTCGCAGCCGTTCCTGTCCAAGGCCGCCGCCCAGTGGATGGAGGAGACCGTGCGCGAGCAGTTCCTGGCCGCCACCTCCATGCTCCACGGGCACCGCGCCGAGCTGCCGCTGTCGGTGCTGCACACCAGGACCGTGCGCGGCATCGCGCGCTCCGCGGTCAACCTGGTGGGGCCCGAGGCGTCGTTCGCGGCGCCGTTCATCGACCCGCGCTTCTTCGACGCCGCGTTGTCGGTCGGCGTGGCCCGCAAGGACAAGGGCCGTTTCTACCGCGAAGTGCTCCATGCGGCCAATCCACGGGTGGCCGCACTCCCCTCGACGAATGTGGTCAAGCAGCCCCTCCAAAGGGTGCCGCTGCGTTCCACGGCCGCCCCCGCCCGAAATTATTCGCACCGCATGCTGGAGACTGTGGTGAGGAGGGTGCCGGGGCTGCTGTCGGACGAGCTGCACGAGGTGGTCTCGGGCGGTCCCGACGCTTTGACCAGGTTCAACGGCTGGAACGATCGTTTCTGGGTGCGGGGGTTGGTGCTCTTCGGGCTATGGCTGAGCGACTTCGAGAACGACCTCTCGGACCTCGCGCCACCTTTTTAGTGAACTCTCGGTAACAGGGCGATTACGTACGGATCTCGCGGGTATTAACCCTCGCACAGCAGAAGCGGGTTCCGGAAAGCCAACGGGCTGGTAGTGTTCGGCCCGTAAGCGCCGCACAAACGGGCACCAGATCACAAATCCGGTCTCGTTCTAGGGCAGTGGAGTTCGCAGGGATGACGACTCCACGCGGCGCGGTCACCAGATAACAACGCCGGGGCAACCGGTGACTTCGTCCTGCCCACATCTCTTCCTGTGAGCGACATATGATCAACGCATCCCCATTGCCGGAGCCGATCTCCGAGGCGTTCGTCTCGGAGGATCCAGCCTGGTACAAGCGGGCGGTGTTCTACGAGATCCTCGTCCGGGGGTTCAAGGACTCCAACGGCGACGGCACCGGCGACCTTCGCGGTCTCATCGAGAAGCTGGGCTACCTCGAGTGGCTCGGCGTGGACTGCCTGTGGTTGCTGCCGCTGTACGAGTCGCCTCTGCGCGACGGCGGGTATGACATCTCGGACTACATGAAGATCCTTCCGGACTTTGGGGACCTGGGAGACTTCGTGCAGCTGATCGAGAAGGCTCACGAACGTGGCCTGCGGATCATCACCGACCTCGTGATGAACCACACCAGCGATCGCCACCCCTGGTTCCAGGCGTCCCGGCACGACCCCGAGGGTCCGTACGGCGACTTCTACGTGTGGTCGGACCACCCTGGCGGCTATCCCGACGCACCGATCATCTTCATCGGCGCCGAGGAGTCCAACTGGACCTACGACCCGGTGCGCAAGCAGTACTACTGGCACCGTTTCTTCCACCACCAGCCGGACCTCAACTATGACAACCCGGCGGTGCAGGAGGCCATGCTGGAGGTGCTGCGGTTCTGGCTGGACCTGGGCATCGACGGGTTCCGGCTGGACGCGGTCCCGTACCTGTTCGAGCGTGAGGGCACCGCGTGCTCGGGGCTGCCGGAGACGCACGCGTACCTGAAGAAGATCAGGGCCGAGGTGGACCGGCTCTACCCCGACCGGGTGCTGCTGGCCGAGGCCAACGGCTGGCCCGAGGACGTGGTGGAGTACTTCGGCGACCCCACCACCGGGGGCGACGAGTGCCACATGGCCTTCCACTTCCCGCTCATGCCGCGCATCTACATGGCGGTCAAGAAGGAGACCCGCGAGCCGATCTCCGAGATCATGTCGCGCACGCCCAAGCTGCCCGACAAGGCGCAGTGGGGCATCTTCCTTCGCAACCACGACGAGCTCACGCTCGAGACGGTGAGCGAGGAAGAGCGCGACTACATGCACAAGGAGTACGCCAAGGACCCGCGCATGCGGGCCTACCTGGGCATCCGCCGGCGCCTGGCCCCCCTGCTCGACAACGACAGGGACCGGATCGAGCTGTTCACGGCCCTGCTGCTGAGCCTGCCCGGTTCGCCGGTCATGTACTACGGCGACGAGATCGGCATGGGCGACAACATCTGGCTGGAGGACCGCGACTCGGTCCGCACGCCGATGCAGTGGAGCCCCGACCGCAACGCCGGGTTCTCCTCGGCCGACCCCGGGCGGCTCTACCTGCCCGCGGTCATGGACCCGATCTACGGCTACCAGGCGGTCAACGTGGAGGCCCAGCAGCGCCATGAGGGCTCGCTGCTCCACTTCACCCGCAAGATGCTGGAGATCCGGCGCAACCACGCGGTGTTCGGCGTGGGGGCGTACACGGAAATGTGGTCGTCCAACCCCTCCGTGCTCACCTTCGTCCGCGAGGACCGCGACGACATCATGCTCTGCGTGAACAACCTGTCGAAGTTCCCGCAGCCGGTCGAGCTGGACCTGCGCAGGTTCGAGGGGATGGTCCCGGTCGAGGCGCGGGGCGGGGTGGAGTTCCCGCCGGTCGGCGAGCTGCCGTACCTGCTGACGCTGCCGGGGCACGGCTTCTACTGGTTCGCGCTGAAGAAGAAGGAAGAAGCCGCTCTCAGCGCGACGTGACCGGCACCTGGGCACGGGCCGCGCGGCGGGCGGGAATGAGCGCCACCGCGAGGGCCGTGCCCACGGTCGACACGACGGCGACGGCCAGCGTCAGGGCGGAGGGCGCGCGCCCGATGCCCGCGCCGACGCCGCTCGTGTGACCCTGCAGGTCGATCAGCCCGGTCACCACGGACATGCCCGCCGCGGCACCCACGCCGACGCCGAGCACGACCAGCAGCCCGGTGCCCGTCACGAGCGTGGCCATGACCTGGCGCGGCGTCAGCCCCATGGCCTTGAGCACGGCCAGGTCGAACGCGTGGTCGCGCAGCCCGAGCGCGCTGGCGGTGAGCAGGTTGGCCAGGGCGATCAGCATCAGCACGGCGATCAGCGCCACGATCACCACCCGGATGATCGACAGGCGGTCCGCCGGGTTGACCGCGGCCTGCACGTCGAGGCTCTCTTTCGACTCCGCCAGCAGCCGCCCGCGCACCTCGGCGGGGTCAGCGCCCTTCTTGAGGGCGAGCGCGTAGTACTCCGGCGGCACCGAGTCCTTGGCCGCCAGGCTGTCGAGCCCCACGGAGATCACCTCACCGTCGAGGTCGGGCTCGACGGTCCTGCCGACGATCCTGACGATCAGCGGCGTGCCGCCCACGGTCAGCCGCACCCGGTCGCCGATCTTGATGCCCAGCAGGTCGAGCAGGCCCTGCCCGGCCACCGCCTCCCCCTGACGGCCGTACATGCGCCCCTCGACCACCGGGAACGGGTACGGCTCCGTCGAGCTGCCGATGGCCCGCACGCGGACCGAGCGGGCCATGCCGGGCGCCAGGGCGTCCACGTCGGTGCCCGGATAGACCGTCGCCACGTCCCTGTCGCGCTTGGCGACGCGCTCGGCCTCGGCCGGCTCCGCCTTGCCCGGCCTGACGTACAGGCTCGCGTGCTGGCCGACCTGCTCGGGGTGGTCGGCGAAGTTGTCGAGGGTGGCCCAGACGCCGAGCCCGATCGTGATCATCATCATCGGCACGGCCAGCCCGAACGCCGTCAGGAACGCCGGCACGCGCCTCGTGAAGGCGTCTCTGGTGCCGAGGACGAGGGCGGGCGGGAGGCGTACGAGGAGAGCCAGGCGGGCCAGCCTGGACAGGCGGCCGCGTGGCGGCAGGGCGGGCGCGTCGGGGATCGGCGGCGTGCGGCCGCCGCGCCACGCGGGCAGCCCCACGGCGGCCAGCACCACCAGGGCCGTGCCCGCGACGATGGCCAGCACGGGGATCGGCGCCACGGACGTCGTGCCGAGCATCGCCGCCATCACGCCCCAGCCCACCACGGCGCCGATCGCGACGCCGAGCAGGCCCAGCGCACCGTGCTCGACCAGGAGCAGCAGCGCGATCTGGCCCTTGGTGAAGCCCATCGACTTGAGCGTGGCCAGGTCGCGGAGCTGGGCCAGCACCCGGCCGCCGGCCGCGTTGGCCAGGGCGAGCGCGGCGGCCACCAGCCCGACCACCCCGAACAGCGCCAGCAGCGTGCCCAGCAGCCGGTTGTCCAGCTCCATGGCGGCCCTGACCTCGCGCCAGGTGTAGACGCGCTGGAGCTTGTCCTCCAGCATGACGACCACGCGCTGCGAGACGACCTGCGTGGCGTCGGGGTCGGCCAGGCGCAGCCCGGTCACCCACTCGCTGCGGCCCAGCATGGGCTCGATGCGGTCGAGCATGGCGGGCAGCACGTAGGCCAGGCCGGGCGTCCACTGGGGGTAGAAGCCCTGCTCGGCGGAGTCGGCGATGCCGCGTACGTACAGGGTGTGGCGCTCACCGCTGAGCGCGATGATCGTGAAGGACGCGCCGATCCTGAGCCGCAGCGAGCTCGCGAACGAGCGCTCGACGACCACGCCGTCGGGCTGTGAGGCGTCCAGCCACCGGCCCTCGGCCACCACCGGGTGCGCCACCTGCGGCGGCGCGGCGGGCATCGCGCGCAGCGCGGCGGGCTCCCTCTTGCCGTCCTGCGCCACGGTCACGGGCGCCGAGCGGTAGGGGCCCGCGATCTGCGTCACGCCGTCGATGCCGCTCAGGTCAGCCTGGGGGCTGTCGTCGGTGTAGAGCCAGATGTGGGCGCCGTCGGTCTGGGCGAACAGGCTGCGCCACGGGTTGGTGCCCTCCTCGAGCAGGGTCGCCGCGGTGATCAGCGCGGCCACGATCCCGGCCACGGTCAGCACCGTCAGCACCGCCTGGCCCTTGCGGGCCCGCAGGTCCGCCTTGATCCACCGGCTCCCTGCCAAAGAGGCGCTCATCGGAGGTCGATCACCTCGCCGGCCGTGCGGGTGCGGCGGCGCGCGATGCGGCCGTCGTCCACGATCTCCCCGTCGAACAGCGACACCAGCCGGTCGGCCAGGCTCGCCACGCGCGCGTCGTGGGTGACCATCACGATCGTCTGGCCCTCCTTGTGGACGTCGCTGAGCAGGCGGAGCACGTCCCGGGTGTTGCGGCTGTCGAGGTTGCCGGTGGGCTCGTCGGCCAGCAGCACGCTGGGCTGGTTGGCCAGCGCCCTGGCCAGCGCGACCCGCTGCTGCTCGCCCCCGGAGAGCTGGGCGGGCGAGGCGTCGGCGCGGTCGGTGAGGTTGAGCGCGCCGAGCAGGCTCTCCCGGCGCTCACGGGCCACCTTGGGCGAGGCCCCGGCCAGCAGCGCGGGCAGCTCGACGTTGTCGCCCACGGTCATGTTGGCGACGAGGTTGAAGAACTGGAAGACGAACCCGACCTTCTTGCGCCGCAGCAGCGCCCAGGCGCTCTCCGAGAGCGTGTCGACGCGCTTGCCGTCGAGCCAGATCTCACCGCTCGTCCTGGTGTCGAGCCCGCCCAGCATGTGGACGAGCGTGGACTTCCCGGAGCCGGACGGACCCATGATCGCGACGAACTCACCCGGCTCGACCTGCAGGTCCACGCCGCGCACGGCAGGCACGGGCACCGCGCCATCCTGGTAGATTTTGACCAGATTGACCGTTTTCACAACCGCGCTCATGCCAGATCCTCCTGGCAACGCTCCAGCCAGTCAAGATCCGCCTGCAGGTGGAGCATGGCGCCCTCGATGAGGAGCATCGCCACCCGGTCGGTCGGCGCAGTGCGGGCCAGGAGGTCGTTGAGATCGCCCATGAGCGACAGGTAGTGGCGGCGCTGACGACTGATCAGCGCCATCCGGTCGGCGATGCCGGTGAGTGGGGCCAGCACGAGCTTCATGAAGAACTCGTCGCGCACCCTGGGGCCCTCGGTGGGCTCGTCCACCCAGAGCGTGAGCACCTCCCGGCCCTTGGCCGTGAGGTAGTAGACCTTCTTGTTGGGCCGGTTGGACTGCTCGACGTCCACCGCCCGGACGAGGCCGTCCTTCTCCAGCCTGCCGAGCGTGACGTAGATCTGGCCGATGTTGGGGGACGGATAGGCGCTGCCGAACGTCTGCTCCAGCGCCTGTTTGAGCTCGTAGCCATGGGCCGGCTCTTTCGCCAGGAGCGCCAGCAGGTGAAGCCGCACCGCCCCACCTCCCCGCCGTGTTACGAACGCGTTACGCAGCTAGCCGTTGACCTACAGATTACATGTGTGCATAACATGAATGCATCTACCTAACACGTATGTAAATCACTCTGAACGCGGAGGAAACAGAGTGCGCTCGCTCACGCTCCCCCTGGTCGTCCTCCTGGCGGCGGCCGGTTGCGCATCGGCGAGCAATGAGGGCGGCGGCGAAACCGGCACGGGCGGCACAGGCCCCATCACGTTCGCCACCGGCCGCGACACCACGGCGTACCTGCAACCCTTGCTGGACCGCTGGAACCAGGCCCACCCGGCCGAGAAGGTGACGCTGCTGGAGCTGCCCGAGGCCGCCGACGAGCAGCGCGCTCAGATGGTGGCCAACCTCCAGGCCAAGAGCAGCCGGTACGACGTACTGGGGCTCGACGTGGTGTGGACCGCCGAGTTCGCGGAGAACGGCTGGATCATCCCCCTGGAGCGCGGGTTGTTCCCGCTCGACAGGTTCCTGCCACCCGTCGTGGAAACGGCGATCTACAAGGACAAGCTCTGGGCGGTCCCGTACACGAGCAACGCAGGGTTGCTCTACTACCGGACCGACCTGGTCAAGAAGCCCCCGCGGACGTGGGCCGAGCTTCGCGACCAATCACGACAGATAACGAAAAAGCACGATATTGGAGGCTATGCCGGGCAGTTCCTGGCCTATGAAGGGCTCACCGTCAACTTCTCCGAGGCTCTGCAGTCCGCCGGCGGGCAGATCGTCAGCAAGGACGGCGCCGAGGTGACCCTCGATCCGGCCAAGACCCGCGTCGCGCTCGACTTCCTGCTCCAGGGCCTGCGCGAAGGCTGGATCCCCAAGGAGTCGCTGAGCTACAAGGAGGAGGAGACGCGCCTGGCCTTCCAGGAGGGCCGGCTCGCCTTCGCCCGCAACTGGCCACACGGCTACGGCCCGGCCAGGGCGAAACTGGGCGACAAGCTGGGGGTGACCCGGCTGCCGGGGCTCAACGGCCCCGGGTCCAGCACGCTGGGCGGCGCCAACCTCGCCATCAGCGCCTACTCCAAGCGTCAGCACACGGCGCAGGAGTTCATCCGCTACTTCACCAGTCTGGAGAACGAGCGCCGCGTCCTCACCGAGGGCTCCTTCCCGCCCGTGTGGACCGAGCTCTACGACGACCCCGCCCTGATCAAGCGCTTCCCCTACCTGCCCGTGCTCAAGGAGAGCATCCTCGCCGCCAAGACACGGCCGGTGAGCGCCAACTACAACCAGCTGAGCCTGGTGATCGCCAGTTCGGTCGCCAAGGCGCTCGGCAACCCCTACACCGAGTCCGCGGACGACGTCGCGGTCTCCATGAAGTCAGAACTCGAAGAGATCATCAGAACCCAGTGAGGCAGCCATGCGAAACGCCAGAGCAGCAGCAATCCTGGCCGGGCTCGCGGTAGCCGTCGCCGCCTGCGGCAACGCCCCGACGACCACCTCGCCGTCCACCGACGCCTCAGGCTCCGCGTCGGCCCCCGCCGCCGGCGCCAAGCCGCTGCAGGGCGTGAAGCTCGAGGTCGCCGCCAAGTGGACCGGCGACGAGCAGAAGAACTTCCAGCAGGTGCTCAAGGCCTTCACCGAGAAGACCGGCGCGCAGGTCACGTACGCCTCCACCGGTGAGGACACCGGCGCCTACCTCGGCCCGCGCATCCAGGGCAAGAACCCGCCGGACGTCGCGATCCTGCCGCAGCCGGGCCTGGTGCAGCAGTACGCCGACCAGAACGCGCTCATCCCGCTGACCGACGACGTCGTCAAGGAGGTGGACACCAACTACACCCCGTACTGGAAGGAGCTCGGCTCCGCCAGCGGCAAGGTGTACGGCGTGCTCATCAAGGCGGCGCACAAGTCGCTGGTCTGGTACCGGTCGCAGGCGTACGACGACGCGGGCGTGCAGCCGGCCACCACCTGGGACGAGCTGGTCAAGAACGCGCAGACCATCGCCGACTCCGGCACCGCCCCGTTCTCGTTCTGCGGCGCGTCCGGCTGGACGCTGACCGACCTCTTCGAGAACGTCTACCTGTCCACCGCCGGGCCGGAGAACTACGACAAGCTCTCCAAGCACGAGATCCCGTGGACGGACCCGACCGTGGCCACCGCGCTGGAGAAGATCGCGCAGATCACGGGCAAGAAGGAATTCGTGGTCGACGGCAACGCCGGCGCCCTGCAGACCGACTTCCCCGGCTGCGTGACCAAGGTCTACGGTGACAAGAAGGCCGCCATGGTGATCGAGGCCGACTTCGTGGCCGTCTCCGCGGCGCAGTCGAAGGCCAAGGTGGGCGAGGAGGCCAAGTACTTCCCGTTCCCCAAGGTCGGTGACACGGCCCCCGTCGTCCTGGGCGGCGACGTCGCGGTCGCGATGAAGGACTCCCCCGGCGCGATGGCGCTGCTGCAGTTCCTGGCCTCCAAGGAGGGCGGCGAGATCTGGGCGAAGCTGCCCGGCTACCTGTCGCCCAACAAGAACGTCTCCCCCGACAACTACCCCGACGAGCTGACCAAGCAGCTCGGCCAGACGATCGTCTCGGCCGGCGACGCCGTCCGCTACGACATGTCCGACCTGGCGCCGAGCGCGTTCGGCGGCACCGACGGCAAGGGTGAGTGGAAGGCGCTGCAGGACTTCCTGCGCAACCCGACCGACATCAAGGGAACTCAGACCACACTGGAAGCCGAGGCCAAGAAGGCCTGGAAGAAGTAAAGAGGTAAGGCCGTGACCGAACGGTTGGACGGCCCGCAGGTCTCGTCCGCGGACACCGCGGACGAGCCCTCCACCGGACCGGCTGAAACCCCCCGTACGCAAAGACGCCTCGGCCCCTCGCCGGCGGTCGCCATAGCCTTCCTCCTCCCGGCGGCGGTGCTGCTGGGCATCTGGGTGGTCTACCCGATCGTCTACTCCATCTTCCGGAGCCTGTTCGACTCGGCAGGCACCGGATTCGTGGGACTGGGCAACTACGGCACGATCTTCACCGACTCCGGCATGCTCACCACGATCCGCAACAACCTCATCTGGGTTGTCGTCGCGCCGATCGTGGTGACCACGCTGGGTCTGATCTTCGCGGTGCTGACCGAGCGGATCAGGTGGTCGACGGCGTTCAAGCTGATCGTGTTCATGCCCATGGCGGTCTCCCTGATGGCGGCGGGCGTGATCTTCCGCCTCGTCTACGAGCAGGACCCCGCCAAGGGCGTGGCCAACGCCGTGCTCACCACCGTGCACGACACGTTCTCCTCCTCGCAGGGCTACCCGGAGGCCCGCCCGCGCGAGGGCGAGCAGTCTCCGGTCGCCGCCGACGGCGGCGCGGTCGTCACCAAGCAGCCCGCCCAGGCGGGCCAGCCGGTGCTGATCCCGATCGTGGGCGTCAAGCCGAACGCCCTGCCCGCCAACGCACAGACCGCCAAGCCCCCCGCGGCCGGCGGCGGCCTCTCGGGGACCGTGTGGTTCGACTTCACGCCGGGAGGCGGCGGCAAGAACGGCGAGGTGGACGCCTCGGAGAAGGGCCTGCCGGGCATGACCGTCGAGGCGGTGCAGAACGGCAAGGTCGCCGCGACCGCCACGACGGCCGACGACGGCTCGTTCCGCTTCGAGGGCCTGCCCGCGGGCTCCTACGTCGTACGGCTCCCGCAGTCGAACTTCCAGGCCGCCTACGGAGGCCTGAGCTGGCTCGGCCCGACACTCATCACCCCGGCGATCATCGGCGCGTTCGTCTGGGTGTGGGCCGGTTTCGCCATGGTGCTGATCGCGGCGGGGCTCGCGGCGATCCCGCGTGACGCGCTGGAGGCGGCTCGCATCGACGGCGCCACGGAGTGGCAGGTGTTCCGCAAGATCACCGTCCCGCTGCTCTCGCCGGTGCTGCTGGTCGTCTTCGTGACGATGATCATCAATACGCTGAAGGTGTTCGACCTGGTCTTCATCATCGCGCCGGCCTCGGTCCAGCCCCAGGCGAACGTGATCGCGCTGGAGATGTGGCGCGTGTCGTTCGGCGGTGGGAACAACCAGGGGCTGGGCAGCGCGCTGGCCGTCTTCCTGCTCATTCTGGTTCTCCCCTTCATGATCATGAACATCCGCCGGTTCAGAAGGGACGAATCATGACGACAGCCACGACTACCGCCCCTTCGGGGCTGGAGACGGGCGCGCCGCGCAGGAGCGCGGTGAGCAAGATCGTGGACCGGATCGGCGGCGGCGCCGTCCAGGTGGTCATGATCGTGCTGGGCCTGTTCTGGCTGGTGCCGACGCTGGGCCTGCTGGTCGTCTCGATGCGTACGACGGACGTCAACAACGCCGAGGGCTGGTGGACCATCTTCACCAAGCCGGCCGAGCTGACCCTCGCGAACTACCAGGACCTGCTGGCCAGCGGCTTCACCGCGTCCTTCTGGAACACCGTGCTGATCACGGTGCCCACCACGGTTCTGGTGATCGGCATCGCGGCCATGGCCGCCTACGCGTTCGCGTGGATGGAGTTCCCCGGGCGTGACCTGGCGTTCCTCGTCGTGGTCGGCCTGCTGATCGTGCCCATCCAGATCGCGCTGATCCCCGTCGCGTCCTTCTACGGAGGCATCGGGATCTTCGGCTCGATCCCGGGCGTGGTGCTGTTCCACACCGCGTTCGGCCTGCCGTTCGCGATCTTCCTGCTCCGCAACTTCTTCGTCGGCATCCCGTCCTCTCTGCTGGAGGCGGCGCGGATGGACGGCGCGCCCGAGTGGAAGATCTTCGTGTCGGTGGTGTTCCCGCTGGGCAAGCCCGCCATCGCCTCGCTGGGCATCTTCCAGTTCCTGTGGGTGTGGAACGACATGCTCATCGCGCTGGTGTTCGCCGACACCAACAACCAGCCGATGACCAAGGCCCTGCAGTCGCAGATGCGGCAGTTCGGATCGAACGTGGACATCCTCTCGTCCGGTGCGTTCCTCTCGCTGATCATCCCGCTGGTTCTGTTCTTCGCCTTCCAGCGGTACTTCTTCCAGGGCATGATGGCCGGCTCCGTGAAGTGATCAAGGTGCCCGCGCGATCCGCGCGGGCACCTTGTGATCATTCTGGTACGGCTGGACCCGACGTTTCGGCAGCAAGCCGGACCGGACCTGGATAAGCTCATCGGCCATGGCCGGTCTTCCCCTGAACGAAGTCGTCGAAGCCGGATGGGCCCGCGCGCTCGAGCCCGTCTCCGAGCAGATCTCCCTGATGGGCGACTTCCTACGCAAGGAAATCGCCGACGGCAGGCAGTACCTGCCCGCGGGCGCGCACGTGCTGCGTGCCTTCAACCAGCCCTTCGACGACGTCAAGGTGCTGATCGTGGGCCAGGACCCCTACCCCACGCCCGGCCACCCGGTCGGGCTGTCGTTCTCGGTGGCTCCCGACGTGCGGCCGCTGCCCGGCAGCCTGGTCAACATCTACAAGGAGATGGAGACCGACCTCGGCCTCCCCCGCCCCGCCAACGGCGACCTGACGCCATGGGCCGAGCAGGGCGTCCTGCTCCTCAACAGGGTCCTCACCGTGATGCCCGGCAAGCCCGCCTCCCACCGGGGCAAGGGCTGGGAGCAGGTCACCGAGCAGGCCATCCGCGCCCTCGTGGCGCGCAACAAGCCGATGGTCGCCATCCTCTGGGGCCGCGACGCCCGCAACCTGGCCCCGATGCTCGGCGACGTGCCCCGCATCGAGTCCGCCCACCCCTCCCCCCTCTCCGCGCGCAGCGGCTTCTTCGGCTCGCGTCCCTTCAGCCGGGCCAATGAGCTGCTGGAACAGCAAGGCGCGGCACCTGTCGAGTGGAAGCTGCCCTAGAGTCGTCGCCATGAGTGATGAACCGAAGTTCCTGCGTCTCACGGTCGAGCTGACCGTCGAGGTGCTTGACGTGGACGCGTTGCAGGCGGCCGCACTGGCCGAGATCCGGCACCCGGACGCCGACCTCACCGCCGAGGAGCGCACCGAGCAGGCCGAGCTGGTCAGCTCCGACGAGACGGGCGCCTCGGCGCTGCAGTGGCTCATCGAGCCGGACCACGTGCTGCAGCTCGTCGACCACATCAACGAGATCGAGCCGCGCGAGGCCGTCCTCGGGGTGGAGCCCTCCGAGGGGCCCAGCGAGGACGAGGACGAAGAGGAGCACGACCACGCGTGAGACGTGGGTGAAGTATGGCGGTGGCCACGGCGTTCTGGGAGGCGTCGTGGCTTTTCGCTTCTCGCCGACGGCCGGCTGAGACCCGGCAGCCGGCCAAGCCCTGGGGCTGGCTAAGATCGGGATCCTCCGGCCCGTCGCAAGGAGGCACGCTGTGATCGTCGCATTCTCCATCACCCCGCTGGGCGTCGGCGAAGGAGTCGCCGAGCCCGTCGCCCGCGCCGTCAAGGTGGTCCGCGACAGCGGCCTGCCCAACCGGACGGACGCCATGTTCACCACGATCGAGGGTGAGTGGGACGAGGTCATGGACGTGGTCAAGCGCGCGGTGGACGCGGTGGCGGAGGTCGCGCCCCGGGTCGGCCTGGTGCTCAAGGCCGACCTCCGGCAGGGGGTCACCGACGGGATGACGAGCAAACTCGAGTCCCTGGAACGCCACCTCTCCGAGTAGCCGGTTTTTCCAACCTTGGACCCTTCGGCGAAGTTGTTCCATGTATGGACCGTTACGAGGGGTTCCACGAGTTCGTACGAACCCGCCAGCAATCGCTGATGCGGACGGCGTACCTGCTCACCGGGAACGCCCACCTCGCCGAGGACCTGTTGCAGACGGTCCTCACCCGCGTCGCCTCCCACTGGGTGAAGCTCGCCAAGGGCGGCAACCCCGAGGCGTACGCGCGCAAAGCCCTGGTAAACCAGACCATCTCCTGGCGCAGGCGGAAGCGGATCGAGGTTTTTGAGGCCGAATTACCGGAGTTCGCGGCGCCCGGGCAGCCGCACGACGAGGCGACCGTACGCCGGCTCGCCCTGCTCCACGCGCTCGCGCGGCTCACGCCGAAGCAGCGGGCGCTGATCGTGCTGCGCTTCTACGAGGACCGCACCGAACACGAGACCGCGCAGCTCATGGGCGTCTCGATCGGCACCGTCAAGAGCCAGACACACTACGCGCTGTCGAAACTGCGCGCGCTCGTCCCCCAGGAGGTGTACCGGTGAACTCGCTGCGCGAAGACCTGCACGCGCTGGCCGATCAGGCGCCCGCCGTCGACCTGGCGGCCCAGGCGGTGCGGGGCGCCCGACGTCGGCGCGCCACCCGCCTGGCCGTGGCCATCGCGGCGGCGACCTGCCTGGTCGCAGGGGGCGGCACCGTGCTCTTCCAACAGCTACACCCCCAGCCCCCGATCGTCCTCACCCCGCCGGAGACGACGGTCTCCCCGC
Source organism: Nonomuraea sp. JJY05 (assembly GCF_043496855.1). Lineage (NCBI taxonomy): Bacteria > Bacillati > Actinomycetota > Actinomycetes > Streptosporangiales > Streptosporangiaceae > Nonomuraea > Nonomuraea sp. JJY05. The sequence goes on along the minus strand of NZ_JBIEIS010000037.1, from coordinate 71,716 downwards.
TGCCCTCGGAAGGCGTCGGGCCGATCGAACAGGCGTACCGGCCGGAATGCCGCACCACCACGTGCACGAAGCGCGCCTGGCGGCTCGTGACCCACGACGGCGACACCTATGAGCTGCCCGCCACACTGGGGACCGGCCCCCTGGCGGTCACGGCGGACGGCCGCCGGCTCGCGTACTACAACTCGAAGCAGCGCACGATCGTGGTGCGCGACCTGGCGAGCGGCAAAACCTGGAAATCCCCGCTGAAGCAGCCCGCGGAGGACTTCTCGGCCTCGAACGAACGCACCCTGCGGCTGTCGCCCAGCGGGCTGCGGTTCATCGTGTCGAGCTGGGGCGGGCGACGGGAGCCCAACAAGCTGGTGGACGTGGAGCGGGGCACGGTGTCCGACCTCCCGCGCGGCTGGTGGCCCGTGAGCGTGTCGGACGGCTCCGGCCCCGTCGTGCTCGCCAAGCCGTACGAGAACACCAGCCAGGTGTGGGTGCTCGGTCACGAGCCGATCACCATCCAGGACTTCACCTACGACTACAGCACCCTCGCCCCCGACGGCCGCACCCTCGCCCGCCTGGGCCAGACCTTCGATGAGAACCGCGAGCCGATGGTGCAGCAGGACGGCACGATCGTCATATTCGACGCGGTGCAGGGCGGCCACGAAACCCGAACCCCGATCTCCGGCATCCCGGAAGAGCTCCATCCGTCGCGACTCGGCAGCTGGCTGAACGCCACCGAAGTCACCGTGGTGGCCGTCCCCGAGTCATCACGCGGACCGACGTCGATGGTCTATGCCATGGACGTACGAACCGGCAAAACCCGAGAACTCTTCGCCCTACGCGACTACGGCACAACCTTGGTCCCAGGCCTGGTGCGCTAACACCACCAACCACACCCCCACACCAACACCCGGGCCCGCGCCACCCCAGCGCGGGCCCACCCCCAACGCAGCTCCACTCAGCACGGCCCCACCCCAGCACGGCCTCACCCAAGCACGGCCTACTCGGCGCGGCCCCAGCCCCCGTGCGGCCCCACCCAAGCACGGCCCACCCCAGCGCGGCCCCAGCCCCCGTGCGGCCCCACCCAAGCACGGCCCACCCCAGCGCGGCTGCCCTCAACGCGGCTCCACCGCCAGCGCGGGCCCCCCAGCACGGGCCACCCCCAGCGCGGCCTACCCCCAGCGCAAACCCACCCCCAGCGCGATGCCACCCCCAGCGCGGCCCACCCTCAGCGCAAACCCACCCCCAGCGCAAACCCACCCCCAGCGCGATGCCACCCCGCGAGGCGGCCAGCACCACACCGAGCGGCCGCGGACCCACTCTTGCGTGGCTCCACCCCATCAGAAAGCACGATCCCCAAGCCCACACCCCCTCCGCCCATCACTAGCTGCAGCCTCATGAACCCCCAGCCTCATCTCCCATCCGGCATCAACACCACCTGCACCTGCACCCTCGACCCAGCCCGCAGTCCCGCCGCCAATCCCACCCAAGAGCCATCCCACCCGCCTCATCCTAGAACGCGATATGTCTTGACCGTCTCTCCATACGCGACATATCGTGTTCCTCGACCATAGACGCGATACTACGCGTTCCCGGAGGTGGACAAGCATGGAACAAGAGCGGGTGCCCGTCCTGGTGGTGGGCGGTGGGTACGCAGGTCTGAGCACGGCAACGCTCCTGGCCTGGCGCGACGTGCCCGTCATGCTGGTGGAGAAGCACCCAGGCACCTCGATCCAACCCAAGGCGTTCGGCGTCGGCCCCCGAGCCATCGAGCTGCTGCGCCCCGTACCCGGCATCGAGCAGGAACTCCGCGAGACCTGGGCCGGCATCGGGGACAACATGCGCATAGCGATCGGCAAGAGCCTGGCCGACCCGAACCCTTACATGATCGTCAACGACGAGCAGAAGGAGATGGCCTTCCTGGCCGACATCACCCCAGCGGCGCAGGTGGGGGCGCCCCAGGCCGCGATCGAGCGGCTGCTGCGGTTCACGGCCGAGGAGCTGGGCGCCGACCTGCGCTTCTCCACCGAGCTGGTCTCGCTGGAACAGGACGAGGACGGCGTGACCGCGCTGATCCGCGACGCCGACGGCGACCGCCTCGTACGAGCCGACTACGTGGTGGCCGCGGACGGCTACCGGAGCCCGCTCCGCCGCCTCCTGAACGTCCCCACCTCGGGCAAGGGCGAGCTGGGCCGGATGTGCTCGATCATGTTCGACGCGGACCTGAGCGGGCTGGTGCGCGAGCGCGAGGTCACGCTCTGGTACCTGCAGAACGACGTCTTCACCGGTGTGATCGTGACCGGCACCGGCGTCGGGGCACACGTGCTGGGCGTCAACTACTCCGATGGCCAGAGCGACGCCGACTTCACCGAGGAGCGCTGCATAGAGCTGGTACGCATCGCGACCGACCAGCCCGACCTGGACGTTCAGTTACTGGACAAGGCGTCGTTCGCCCTGGGGCACGTGGTGGCCGACACGTACCGCGCCGGCCGGGTGTTCTTCGCCGGGGACGCGGCCCACACCATGCCACCCACCGGCGGGCAGGGCGGCAGCACCGCGCTCCAGGACGGCTGCGATCTCGCCTGGCGCCTCTGGCTCGTCGTCACAGGCCAGGCCGGACCCGGCTTCCTCGACACGTACGACGCCGAACGCCGCCCGATCGGCACGCTGACGGCCGACGCCCAGCTCGCCAACCTCGGCGTACGCATGCCTCCAACCGCCCGCGTCGGCTACCCGGAGCCGGTCGATGACTTCATCAGCGTCATCATCGGATACCGCTACCACTCCACCGCCATCCTGGACGAACCCGGCGACGACGGCTCCATCCTGGAGGACCCACGCGTACCCAACGGCCGCCCCGGCAGCCGCGCCCCACACGTGGTGCTCGACTGGGAAGGCCAACGCATCTCGACCATCGACCTTTTCGGCTCCGGCTTCGTGCTACTGGCCGACAGACAGGGCGGCCAGGCCTGGATGGACGCCGGACGTCTGGTCAAGGAGCGCCTCGGTGTCCAGCTCACGCGGTTGGTGGTGGACGAGGAGCTGAAGGACGTAAACGGGCACTTCCGGGAGCGGTACGGCGTCAGCGGGGGCGGCGCCGTCCTGGTCCGACCGGACGGCTATGTTGCCTGGCGCTCCCCCGGCCCCGTCCCAAACCCGGCAGCCACCCTCGAGCAGATCATGACCCAACTCCTCAGCCGCTAGCCCGGTTTTCCGTACGTGAGGTTGTTTGAAGATCGCTGGGCTGCTGTGGTGATCGTTGTCGCGGTATGACCTGGCTGGTGAGACACGTGCGGAGTGGGGTCGGGCCAGTGTCGAGAAGATTCTGGGAGCGTTACCGGTGGTGGCGGGGGTTCTGCTCCCGGCTGCCAGTCCGGGAGCTGGTGGAGGCGGCCTACCCCGTACGCGATACCGCAGAGCTGACTCATGGCCAGGTGATCGAGGTACTGGTGGCCAACCGGCCGACCTCGCCCGCTCCGCTGGTGCACGACCAGGCATGGGCCAGGCAGTGGGCGGTGGGCCGCCACTATCCCGACGAGCACGCGGTCGCCGACCGGATCACCGCCATCGGCCGCGTCCGCCAGGTGAGCGCCTACCTGAGGGCTGAGACCGGCACCGACCCACTCACTGGCAAGCCGACCCTCGCCTGGCACTTCGACGCCCACGCCCTGGACGCTGAAGCCGCCACCGACGGCTGGTACGCCTTGCTGACCAACCTCGACCCACGTCAGGCCGATGCCGAACAAGTGCTGCGCCACTACGAAGGCCAGGAAGCCGTCGAGCGCCGCCATCAGGCGTTCAAAAGGCCCGCTGGCCGTCACCAGCCTGTACCTCAAGAGCGACCGCCACATCAACGCGCTGATCACCGTCATCTGCCTGGCCCTGCTCACCTGCCTGATCGAACACCAGGTCCGCCTCGCACTGGCCGCCCGCGGCCAGGCCAGGGTCGACGGGTTGTACGTCGGCAGGCCCGCCGTTCCCACCGGCAAGCTCGTCCTGGACGCGCTGACGGCATCCGGCTGATCCGGGCACCGGCCAGTCACCCCCGACCATTCCGCAACCCACCGATCTTCAACTCCGTCTCCTGGACCTCCTCGACATCGATCCACGAGACCTCCGCCGAAGATCACTAACATGCCGAAAAAGGGGGCTAGCGGGGCGGCCGGACCTCGCGATGGCGTACGGCCGGTGCGCCGCCCAGCTCGTCCAGCAGGTCCGCGAGCAGCGCGCGGCACTCCTCCAACCGCCGCTTCCCGCCGCGTTCGGCCAGCCGCGACTCCAGCGCCTCGCGGGCCCGCCGGGCTGTCGCCACCGCCTCGCGGCCTCGCCCGGTCAGGTGCACGCGGCGGATGCGGGCGTCGCGCGGGTCAGCCAGGCGCTCCACGTAGCCGAGGCGTTCGAGCTCGGCCACGGTCTTGGATGCCGCCTGCTGCGTCACGCCCAGCTTCGGGGCCAGGTCGCCCACTGTGGGGCCCACGTCGCCGACGAGATGCTGGAAGACGTATCCGTGTGCGAACCGCAGGCCGGAGAAGCCCTGCTCCGCCAGGCTCTCCTGCACGACGGAGGCGGCCGCGAATCCGACGAAGAGGGCAAGTGTCCCGGTGTCCAGGTCGCCGGGTTGTACAGGCTGCATGAAGACATTCTGCAGTTGACAACCATGATTGTACAACTATGGTTGTGAATATGACGAACCTCCACCAGCACGCCAACGTGGACCTCGCCGTTCGTTATCACGAGGCGGTGTCCCGAGGCGAGAGCCCCGAGCCGTACTTCCACGAGGACGCCGTGCAGCGCGAGCTGCCCAATGCGCTCTTCCCCGACGGCGCCGTACGCGACCTCAGAGGTCTGCGCGCGGCGGCCGAACGCGGCCGCACGACCATCAAAGAGCAGCGCTTCGAGGTGCTGAACGCGGTCGCGGCCGGCGACCAGGTCGCCCTCGAGGTGCTCTGGACCGGCACACTCGCCGTACCGCTGGGCGACCTGCCGGCCGGCCACACCCTGCGGGCTCACATCGGGACATTCCTCGAGTTCCGCGACGGCAAGATCGCGGCCCAGCGCAACTACGATTGCTACGAGCGCCTGACCCGCCGCTGACGCCCCGCCACACAACGGCGGGCCGCGCAGCACATGCTCCCGCCGCTGACACCCCGCCACACAACGGCGGGCCGCGCAGCACGCGCTCCCGCCGCTGACACCCCGCCACACAACGGCGGGCCGCGCAGCACATGCTCCCGCCGCTGACACCCCGCCACACAACGGTGGGCCGCGCAGCACATGCTCCCGCCGCACCTGGCCCCGGCGCTGAAGGGCACGTTCGGCCGCGATCAGCTGATCGGCGTCAAGGCGTTCTTCGGGGGCGCCGAGGGGAGCGATATCGCCGAGATCCGGGGCGACGGCGACTATCACGAGGCCGGCTCCCGCACCCTCGCCGGCCTGGACCGGTCACGTCCGGCGTGTCCCACGCCCCGCACGTTCGTGCTGCTCGTGCACCACGAAACCAGCTAGGCCCGTTCCACACCTTGTCCCGACAGCCCTCCGCTCCTCCGCCACCCGCCGTCTTCGGACACGGCTTCTTGGGAAAGAGAGGCCGTGTCGGCGGCTCCATAGTGGCCGACCCATGACAGGGCGGCACGTGCGGAAAACGGGGCCAGCGAACCCACCGACCACCTTCCAAGCAACCCCAGACTCAACCGAGCAACACCTCCACCCAACGACCCCGGCCAACCCACCGATCACCTCCCAAGCAACCCGGACTCAACCGAGCAGCACCTCCTCCCGGCGAGCCCGCAACCCGTCACGCAGCTGCCCCAGCTCCCGGCAACGGTCCTCGAGCTGCTCCACCACTTCTCGGACACCGCCCATCCTCTGGAGGCCGCCTTCCGCCACCATGCCGAGCGCCTCCACCTGCCGGACGAACTCGCCTACCGCCCCCTGGCCGCACAGGACCGCGAACCCGGCCGTCCGGGCCCGTTCCCGAGCAGGCAACTCCACATCCAACTCGGCCAGCAACCGCCCGATCTCCAGCAACTCGGCGCCCCGGGGATCGGCCGAAGCGGCCACTCGCCGCTCCTCACGTGCCAGCAACTCCTCGTAGAGCTCCCGCGCCGGTCCCACCTCTGCCAGGTCCCGTTCCACCGCCGCGAGCACGGCCATGTACGCTCCCAGCCTCGTTTCCGCGACGGCTATCTGCTCCTGGTCCCACACCTCGACCACGTCGAGCTCCCGCCGGGCCTGCCTCACGAGGGCGGCAACGGCTGTGTGGCGCTCGTTCAGCCCCTCCCAGCGACGCGCCCGCTGACGCGCCGTACGCAGATCTTCATCGATCATCTCAAACGGGATCACGTCACTTGGACGGCCGAATGCCTCGATTCGGTTCAGGACGAGCATGCACTTTTACCAACAAATCCGACCATAACAGGCATCACATCTGTCTCTTCCATCGCTCCCTCCTGCATGCGGACGCCTAAGAAAAGGATGTCTGTCGACGCCACAGCCAGGGCATGGTCCGGCGGGGACGCTGGGGTCGTGCGGAGGCGCTGAGGTCGCAGAGGGTGGGGGTCGCGCGGAGGCAATGAGGTCGGGCCGGGGCGATGAGCTCGCGCGGGAAGGCTGAGGTCGCGGGGGCTGGGGTCGCGGGGGCTGAGGTCGGGCCGGGGGGCGCTGGGATCGCTCGGAGGCGCTGAGGTCGGGCCGGGGGCGAGGAGGTCGGGCTCAGGCTGCCGCACGTTCGGCCTCCACTCGTGGGGGATGAGCGGGCGGTGGGACCGGTGTCGCGGTCAAGGCGGGGGCCGGCGTCGGTTCCATGGGCAGGGCTGGGTGCATGGTTCGGGTCGGCTCCAGGGGGTGGGCGGGGGTCAGGGGCGTTGGGAGGAAGGGGGTTGGTCGTGAGGGGGTGGGTGGGGCTGGAGGATGGCAGTTGATCAAGGTGAGTGGGGGGTGGGCGGGTTTCTGGGTGGCGCATAGCCAGTCGTTCAGAGAGCCGGGGAAGCCTGATGGTGGGCCGACCTTCAGGCAGGTGATCTGGCCGGCGCCCGGTGGCGGGCCGATCCTGAGGCGGCGGATGGTGCCTGTGCGGCCCAGTTCTCCCTGATCCGCGTCGTAGGGCGTCAGCTGGACGCCGAAAGGGAGGCCGCCGTCCGGCTGATCTACGGGGCTTATCTGGAGGAAATCGTCGATCTTGCGGTCGGTGGCCTCCGGGTGAGTGCTCACGTAGGCCAGGTGGTCTGTGACCAGGCGGTGGGCCACTGTGCGGAGGAGGTTGGTAGCGCACAGGTTGTGGGCGCAGGCGGCCCCGTCGAGGGTGATCTCGGGGAGGGCGAAGCGGCGCAGGCCGCGGGACGTGACGCGTAGGCAGTCGCACACGCCCATGTCGGACGGGTCCCAAGGCGGACAGGTCGCGGCGTCGTGGACCTGGACGTCCCACGACAGCCAGTCGTCGGTGAGCCGGAAGTCCGTGGGCTCGCCTGCGCATCTTCCGCAGGTGAGGATGGTGGCGCCTGTCAGTGGGTCGATCAGGAGTCCATCACACTCCCTCGCCAGGGCTCGGGCCGTCGCTCTCGCCGTCTGAATGCAGGCCGGAAGCTTGTGCGGGGGCGCGGTCGTGGACACCACCACGTATTGGGTGGTGCGGCGTAGGCGACGTCTTTCCTCGTCTGTGAGGTTGGCCGCGGTTGGTCTCCAAGGGGCCTGGTGGTGGGTCACCGTCAAGGAGCCGCTGCCTGTTGCGGTGATCGCGGCTCTTCTGTACGGGCCGGCTATGCGCCAGGGCACGAAGGAGTCGACGTCGAACGGCAGGTGCTCTGTGGCCACGATGAAGAGGCAGGTCAGCGTAGCGGGCACAGGCAAGATGATCTTCATGGTGAATGCACTCCGGGGTTGTCTCTGGGCTCCGCGCGAACGTGGGGCTGTGGTGTGGTTGGGCTTGCAGTGCTGGCGTGTTGGGGGTGCAGGAGATGCTGGGAATGCGGGTTGTTGGGACGTTGGGCGCCTGGCGGTGCGGGGGGCGTGGAGCGGCGTTGGGGACATTGGGCGGTCTTGGGGACATTGGGCGGTCTTGGGAACGTCGGGCGGTCTTGGAGCGGGCGGTGGTGTCGGGCGGCGGTGTCGGGCGGCGGTGTCGGGCGGCGGTGTCGGGCGGCGGTGTCGGGCGGCGGGCGCTCTTGGGGCGGAGGGCGGGTCTCGGGAGCGGTGTTAGGGGCTTCAAGGGTGGCTGGGCACTCAGGATCATCGGTGATCGTGGGGGACCTGGGCGGAGTGGAGCGCGGTTCTGTGGATAACGCCTGGGGTTGTGCTCGTCCTTGTGGATAACGCTCCGCTCTGATCCGCTGCGGTCCGCCCGGATCGGCTGCGGTCCCGCGGGAGGGGTCGGCGTGAGATCGGCTGCGTAGCGCCACTGGGCGGATCGGCGCGGGATCGATTGGGAAGGATCGCTGGGGCGTCGGCCTGCGATCAGACGCGAGGCATCGCCCGGGCGTTGGCCTGCCACCGACAGCGAGGCATTGCCGGGCGGCGGCCCCACCACCAACAGCAAGACATCACCAGGCAGCCGCACAGCACGACAGCGAGATGTCGCGTGGGGGCGGGGAGTCGGCGGGCATGGGTTTGGGGTGTGCGGATTCATGGAGAGCGGCCGTCAAGGCGGCGGGGGATGGCGCGGCCGGCGTGAACCGTCGGTGGCGTGCCATGTGCCCACAGCTTTGTGGCGGCCATGGGCGGGGGATGGCGCGGCCGGCGTGAAGCATCGGTGGCGTGCCATGTGCCAACAGCTTTGTGGCGGCCGTGGGCGGCGCTCGGCAGGCCTATGGTTTGCATCGGCGAGCGTGACGTGTCGAAGGCTTAAGAGTCGGCCGTACGCTCGTCGCGCCGATAGATGGCGCTGCGCATCAATCCCGGTTCAAGATATTTTGCGCTCGCCGGTCGCTCGCTGGCTAGAGTGGCGCGGTGAACCTCCCAAGATCCAGAAATCGAAGTCGAGGTCTCGCCGGGCTCGCCACTGCGGCCGTACTGCTAGGCGGTTTGGTCGCGCCACCTCCGGCCGCCGCAACGGAAGACGGCTCCGCGAGCGTGCTCGCGCATCACTTACGCCGAACTCTCGACCAGTTGCAGTTCGAGCAGGTCCTGGACACCAATCCGCCGGCCGGCGCGGCCGAGTTGAACGCGCTGCGGCAGGACAACGTCGACAAGGAGACGAAGAAGCCTCCGAAGAAGGCTGACCTGCTCGCGGCCGTCGCGGCGGCCGCGCCGATCTCGCAGCAGCCACAGATCGACCTGACCGTCATCGAGCTGAACCGGGCCGGGCGGCTTGTCTCCTCGGGCACCGTGCTGATGAGCCCGCAGTATCCGGACGGGAAAGTCGTGCCGGTCGACCGCAACCTGCACACCACCGACGTCCGCTGGCGGCAGTGGGACGACGCCGGCTGGTACGCCAACCACGGCCAGGGCACCATCGACATCGTGCCGGGGCGCGAGAACGCCTCCATCGACTTCATGAGCCCCTACCCCGCGTCGGTGCTGAAGCTGATGGTGGCGTTCGGGGTACTGCGCCTGGTCGACCAGGGCCAGATCTCGCTCGACGACACCTACGACTACCAGCCCACGACGATCAGCTCGCTGTGCGGCCCGGCCAGCAGCAACACGGTCCGCAACTATCTCGACGCCTCACTCACGTGGTCGTCCAACGCCGCCACCTGCGCCATGGTCAAGCTGCTGCACGACCGCAGCGCCGTCGACGGCCTCAACCAGACCTTCCAGGACCTGGGTCTGGAGACGCTCCAGCTGAAGAACACCAACCCGGCCAACGGTGCCCGGTGGGGCAACCCCGTAACCATGAGTTCGCTCGACACGGCCAAGCTGCTGATGCTGGTCAACGGCGGCCTGGGCACCCTGTGGACGGCCCCCAACGGCACCGGCGTCACCGGCGCCGTCCTCAGCGACGCCTCCCGCGCGTTCTTCAAGGGCAAGCTCGGCGACCAGGGCATGAACCTCACCCTGTCGACCACCAACTGGTGTGGCGCCGCCTACCCCGCCCCGGGCATCCCGCAGCTCACGCCCTCACGTTGGATCGGCGCCGACGGCACCGTGACCATCCCGGGCCAGGGCATCGCGTACGGCCACGACGTACGGCCGTGCAACGACGCGGCCGAGGTGACGTACGCCCACAAGAACGGCTGGGTGAACAACTCCGGCGCCGACGCGGGCATCGTGAAGGCCCTGCCCGGCAAGGGAGGCCGCACCTACGTCGTCGCCATGTTCTCCAACCTCGGCTACCAGTACGTGGACTCCAACCGCCCGCCGACGGGCGCCGAGAACGTCTGGTTCACCGAGAAGCTCGCCAAACTGGGCAAGGTCATCGACGACTACGAGAAGCGGCGTCACCCCTGATAGCTGATTAGCGCATGAAATTGAGAAACCTCGGCCGAGCCGGGTAGGCCGGCACGGTGGGGTAGGCGCGCGCCACGCCCGACTCGGCGAGTTGGTCAGGCGCGCGCCACACCTGACCCTGCCGGTCCGGGCAGGCGCCACCAAACTCAGGTGGGTCGGGCAGGCGCGGCACGCCCCCCGGGCTCGGGTGGGTCGGGCAGGCGTGCGGCACGTCCCACTCGGCCGAGAGACCCGCGCCCTCCATAGCGCCATCCATAGCGCCGCTCAGAGCGGTCGGGGCGCCTGTAGCACCCGGAGCTCGGAGAACTCCGAGCCCCGGAGTGCCCAAGCCTTGAAGTGCCCCGAGCCCCGGAGTGCTTGGAGTACCCGCGTCCCCGGAGTCCGGAGTCCGGAGTCCGGAGTCCGGAGTCCGGAGTGCCGGAGTGCCGGAGTCCGGAGTGCCGGAGTCCGGAGTGCCGGAGTGCCGGAGTCCGGAGTGCCGGAGTGCGGAGAATGGCGCAGGTCCGGTTGCCTGTGAGGGTGGGGACGTGCACGACGGTCCCGGGGTGGGTGTCCGCAGGGGCGATCCGAACGTCAGCGAGAGTCATCCGCGTGACCGGCCCCGCCGAAGAACCCGCCTGACGCCCTACGCCCCCGCCGCCAACCAAACCCGCCTACTGGCGAGGGGGATGAGGTTTGCAGATGGCCATGGATTGGGCCGGGAGCCACAAGGAGTCGCCGTCCGCCATGACGGGATCGTCCGAGGCCAGCAGCACCGTTCCGGAGGGCACCGGTACCGTGGCCGACTCCTGGGCGAAGTTCACCGCCACCGCCAGCGACCCCCGCCACATCACCAGCCACTTCCCCAGCGGATCCACCTCCACCCTGACCCGGTCCATACGCGGGTCGCACAGTTCGGGCAGCGCCTTGCGCAGGGCGATCAGGTCGCGGTACCAGCACAGCAGCGACCAGTGCTCCTCCTCCTTCACCTCGCCCCAGTCCAGTTTCGAGCGCAGGAACGTGTCCTCGTCCGACGGGTCCGGCGCGTCCCAGACGTACCCGAATCCCTCGAACTCCCGCTCCCGCCGCGCCGCCTCGCTCTCCCGCAGCGCGGGCTCCATGTGATCGGAGAAGAACAGGAACGGCGTGCGCGCCCCCCACTCCTCCCCCATGAAGAGCATGGGTGTGAATGGCGAGGTCAGCAGCAGGCCCGCGCCCAGCTTGAGAGCGGGGACGGACAGGCGGTCGCCGCCGGGGCGGTTGCCGATCTGGTCGTGGTTCTGGACGCAGGCGACCAGCCGGTGGCCGGGCACGCCCGTGAAGGGACGGCCGTGGGAGCGGTCGCGGAAGGAGGAGTAGGTGCCGTCGTGGAGCACTCCCGAGGTCAGCACCTTGGCCAGCGCCGGCAGGGAGGAGAAGTCGGCGTAGTAGCCGTGGGACTCCCCGCTCACCGCGCAGTGCAGGGCGTGGTGGATGTCGTCGCACCACTGGGCGGTCATGCCCAGGCCGCCGGCGTCGAGCGAGCGCACCATGCGCGGGTCGTTCAGGTCGGACTCGGCGATCAGGGACAGCGGGCGGCCGAGCGAGCAGGCCAGCGCGTCCACCTCCGCCGACAGCTCCGCCAGCAGGTGCTCGGCGCGGCGGTCGTGCAGCGCGTGTACGGCGTCCAGCCGCAGCCCGTCGATGTGGTAGTCGCGCAGCCACTGCACCGCGTTGCCGACGAAGTACCGCCGTACTTCGTCGGAGCCCGGCCCGTCCAAATTGACCGCATCGCCCCAATAGCTGCCCTTAAATCCGGAAAAATAGGGAGCGAAGGGGTGCAGGAAGTTCCCCGACGGGCCGAGATGGTTGTAGACGACGTCCAGGATGACCCCGATCCCGGCCCGATGGCACGCGTCCACGAACGACTTGAGCCCGTCAGGCCCCCCGTACGTCTCGTTGACCGCGTACAGGTCCACCCCGTCATAACCCCAGTTCCGCCCCCCGGGCACGGGCGCGACCGGCATGACCTCGACGAAGTCGACCGACAGCTCCACCAGGTGCGGCAGCTTCTCGATGGCCGCCGAGAACGTCCCCTCCGGCGTGAACGTCCCCACGTGCAGCTCGTAGATCACCGCTCCCCGCAGGTCGCGGCCCTTCCAGTCGTGGTCGGACCACGTGAAGCGAGCGTGCTCGTACACGGCGCTCGGCCCGAAGATCCCCTCCGGCTGCCGCCGCGACCGCGGATCCGGGTACGGCCCTTCGCCGTCCACCTGGTACGCGTACCGCGTGCCGTGCGAGGCCCCCGCCACCTCGACCGACCACCAGCCCCTCTCCCCGCGCGACATCGCGTGAGGTTCGCCCGCGGCAAACAGTTCGACAGCCGTGGCCTTCGGTGCCCAGACCTCAAAGATCATGTCGCTCCAGCAGTGAGACCGGATACTGACCGAGCAGGTGCGCGAGCGGGATCCGCCCCGTGTAGAGGCAGCCGGTGAGCAGGTCGCGCCAGGTCCCGCCGGGGAGCGTCAGGGACGTGGAGCCCCATCCGCAGCGGGCCAGACGCGCGGGAAGCCGGGTGGCGACCGCGACGGCCTGCGGCCGCTCCCCGCGGGCGAAGGCGATCACGTGCGACGCCGCCGGCCCCTCCGCCCACAGCGGCCGGTACGGCGCCGCTCCCCCGAGACGGCGGCGCAGCCGCAGCGCCTGCGTCGTCACCAGCAGTTTGGCCGCGTCCCACGCGGTCTCGGGTTTGCGGGGGTACGTCACCGGCCGCCGGTTGTCCGGGTCGACCAGCGAGAAGTCGGTCGTCTCGTTGCCCTGGTACACATCGGGCACCCCGGGCATCATGAGCTGCACGAGCTTGGCCCCGAGCGAGTTGGACATGGCGTAGGGCTCGATCCGCGCGGTGAACTCGCCGACCGGCTGCCGCACCGCCGCAGCGGCAAACTCCCGCAACCCACGCTCATAAGATGGATCCGGATTTATCCAGGAAATGGCGGTCTTGGCCTCCCGCGCCGCCTTGAGCAGGTAGTCCGTGAACCGCTCGACCGAGATCGGCCAGGCCGCCATGAGGTTCTGCCAGGCCAGATAGTCCAGCTGGGGGTCGAAGCGCACCGAGGCCGACCACGACGCCACCGCGGCGGCCCACTCCTCGGGCAGTTCCGACAGCACCGACAGCCGCGCCCGTACGTCCTCCGACCGCTTGGTGTCGTGCGTGGACAGCGTGGTCATCGTGTACGGCCGCAGCTCCGCGCAGAAGTCGTGGAAGTCCTCCACCGCCACCCCGAACGCGTCCGGCTCCCCGCCCACCTCGTTGAGGCACGCCAGCGGATACCACCGGTAGAGCGCCGTGTCCTCCACACCCTTGGCCATGACGGGCCCGCACGCCTGCTGGAACCGTACGATCGCCTCGTCCGAGCCGTACAGGACCTCGCGGGCCAGCGGCAGCACGGCGGGCGAGCACGCCTCGGCGGCCAGCTCGACGATCTCGACGGACTCGGGCGGCGGCGGCTCGCCGGGCACCACGTACGCGCGGTAGACCGGCATCGCGGCGAGCAGCTCACGCACGGCGGCGGGGTCCTGCCCGGCGGCCCTGGCCAGGCGCGCGACCTCGGCGCCGAAGAACAGGTCGATCACCTCCCGCTTGGCCTGCGCCATCACGGGCCGGTACTCGGAAGGTTGCCCGGTGATGTCGGCAAAAAGCTGGACGAGGGGAGCTTTGCCGTCGGGATCGACGAAGAGCCCGTTCACCCGGTTGAGCACGTCGTAGCCGCTGGTGCCGTCGCAGGCCCAGTCGCCCGGCAGCCGCTCGGGCCCGATGAGGATCTTCTCGACCACGGTCCAGGTCTCGCCCACTCTGGCGCGCAGCCGTTCCAGGTAGCCGCGCGGGTCGGCCAGCCCGTCGGGGTGGTCGATCCGCAGCCCGTCCACCAGCCCCTCGTCGAGCAGCCAGAAGATCACCTCGTGCGTGGCGAACAGCACCGCCGGATCCTCCACCCGCAGGCCGATTAAGGAGGACACGTCGAAGAAGCGCCGGTAGCCGGGCCCCTCGCGCCAGTCCACCAGCCGGTAGTGGCCGGGATAGGGGTAGGTGTGCCCGTGGTACCGCACCACGTCGCCGTGCACGTACGGCTCCGTGTCGTCGCCGAGCACGGGCAGCGCGACCTTCCCGTCCTGCCAGTCGATGTCGAACCAGCTCGCGTACGGCGAGGCGGGCCCGTCCTTGAGCACCGACCAGAACTGCGCGTTGACCGTGTTCATGTGGTTGGGCACGATGTCCACCACGATGCCCAGGTCATGGGCGGCGAGCTGCTGCGCCATCTCCCTGAACCCCGTCGCCCCGCCGAACTCCTCCCTGATCCTGGAGTGGTCGGTGACGTCGTAGCCGTGCCGCGACTCGGGCGTGGCCTGCAGGATCGGCGACAGGTAGACGTGGCTCACGCCGAGGTCGCGCAGGTAGCCGGCGATCTCGGCCACCTGCGCGAAGCCGAAGTCGGGGGTCAGCTGCACCCGGTAGGTGGAGGCCGGCCTAGACACGGCGCAGCACCCGCACACTGCGTCCGGGCACCTCGATGGCCTCCCCGCCGCGGCAGATCGGCACGTCGAGCATGATCGGCATGGCGGTGTCGATCTCCGTGTGCCACATTTCGCCGTAGTCCTCGGGAATCGTGAACTTGATCATGTCGTAGTGCGCGTTGAACAGCACCAGGAACGAATCGTCCGTGATCGTGCGGCCCCGCCGGTCGGGCTCGGTGATGGCGTCGCCGTTGAGGAACACGGCCAGCGACTTCGCGTATCCGACGTTCCAGTCGCCGTCCGTCATCTCCTCCCCGGACGGCGTGAGCCAGGCGATGTCGTTGAGCCCGCGTACCGGCTTGCCGTAGAAGAAGCGCCTGCGGCGGAAGACCGGGTGCCGCTTGCGCAGTGCGGCCAGGCTCTGCGTGAACTCCAGCAGCAGCCAGTTCTCCCGCACGTCGGACCAGTCGACCCAGGTCAGCTCGTTGTCCTGGCAGTAGCCGTTGTTGTTGCCCTTCTGCGTGCGGCCGAGCTCGTCGCCGTGGGAGAGCATCGGCACGCCCTGCGACAGGAAGAGCGTGGTGAGGAAGTTGCGTTTCTGCTGCTCGCGCAGCGCCTCGACGGTGTCGCCCGCCGGGCCCTCCTCCCCGCAGTTCCAGGACCGGTTGTCGTCGGTGCCGTCGCGGTTGCCCTCCTTGTTGGCCTCGTTGTGCTTGCCGTTGTAGGAGACGAGGTCCTGCAGGGTGAAGCCGTCGTGGCAGGTGACGAAGTTGATCGAGGCCGCGGGGCGGCGGCTGTCGTCCTGGTAGAGGTCGCTCGACCCGGTGAACCTGGACCCGAACTCGGGCAGCGTCGCCGGCTGCCCGCGCCACAGGTCGCGGATCGTGTCGCGGTAGCGGCCGTTCCACTCCGTCCACCGCGACGGGAAGTTGCCGACCTGGTAGCCGCCCGGCCCCACGTCCCACGGCTCGGCGATCAGCTTGACCTGCGACAGCACCGGGTCCTGCTGCACCAGGTCGAAGAACGAGCTCAGCCGGTCGACCTCGTGCAGCTCCCGGGCCAGCGTCGAGGCGAGGTCGAAGCGGAACCCGTCGACGTGCATCTCGATGACCCAGTAACGCAGCGAGTCCATGATCATCTGCAGGACGTGCGGCGAGCGCATGAGCAGGCTGTTGCCGGTGCCCGTGGTGTCCACGTAGTAGCGCGGGTCGTTGTCGACCAGGCGGTAGTAGTCGGGGTTGCCGATCCCCTTGAGGCCCAGCGTGGGCCCGAGGTGGTTGCCCTCGGCGGTGTGGTTGTAGACCACGTCGAGGATGACCTCGATGCCCGCCTCGTGCAGCGCCCTGACCATGGCCTTGAACTCCAGCACCTGCCCGCCGCGCTGCCCCTGGCTGGAGTAGCGGTTGTGGGGCGCGAAGAACCCGATCGAGTTGTAGCCCCAGTAGTTGGACAGGCCGCGCTGCTCCAGGATGTGGTCGGTCACGAACTGGTGCACCGGCATGAGCTCCAGCGCCGTGACGCCGAGCTTGGTGAGGTGGTCGAGGATCTCGGGGTGGCCGAGCGCCGCGTACGTGCCGCGCAGGTGCTTGGGGATCTTGGGGTGGCTGATCGTCAGCCCCCGCACGTGGGCCTCGTAGATCACGGTGTCGTGGTACGGCGTCGCCGGCGGCCGGTCGTGCCCCCACCCGAAGAACGGGTTGATCACGATGGACCGCGGCACGTACGGGGCCGAGTCGGTGTCGTTGCGCGTGTCGGGCTGGCCGAACCGGTAGCCGTAGACCGCCTCGTTCCAGGTCACGTCGCCCTCGATGGCCATGGCGTACGGGTCGAGCAGCAGCTTGGCCGGGTTGGAGCGCAACCCGCGCGCCGGGTCGTACGGGCCGTGGACGCGGTAGCCGTAGCGCTGGCCCGGCCCGATCCCCGGCAGGTAGCCGTGCCAGATGAACCCGTCGACCTCGGTCAGCGGCACCCTCGACTCGACGTTGTCCTCGTCGAACAGGCACAGCTCGACGGCGTCCGCGACCTCGGTGTAGAGCGAGAAGTTCGTCCCCGCACCGTCGTAGGTCGCCCCGAGCGGATAGGGGTCTCCCGGCCAGATCTCGATCATCGAGGCTCCCTTGCGGTCTCTCCCCATGTTCCGTTCCCCCGCTCACCCGGACAAGCCGCTTTGTTCCTTCCCACCCTCACCAGGTCGTTATTCCAGTTGAACGGCGTGAGCCGTCCCCGACGGCGCGGTATCGGAGGCGGCCCACCCCCAAAGCATGGTTTGCCGGCGCCGATCCTGGCTACGTGGTGGTGCCATGGGCGGCTGCAAAAGGTTCTTACTTCGCGGCAACATCGTCGAACTCGCCGTGGCGGTGATCATCGGCGCCACCTTCAGCGGCCTGGTGCAGGCGCTCGTCTCCGACCTGATCACCCCGCTGATCGGCGCCGTCACCGGCGGCAGGCAGCCGAACTTCGCCGACTACTCCTTCACCGTCAACGGCAGCCGGTTCAAGTACGGCGACTTCCTCAACCACCTCGTCACCTTCATGGTGGTCTCCGCCGTCGTGTACTGGCTGATCGTGGCCCCGATGACCCGGCTGATCAGCCTGTTCGACCGGGACAAGGACGCCACGACCAAGCAGTGCCCCGAATGCCTCACCGACATCCCCGCCGAGGCCCGGCGGTGCGCCGCCTGCACGGTCGAGCTGGTGCCGGATTCGGAGAAGCCCGCGTAACTTTGTCCGGCACGGCTTTCCGGCACATGGGCGCCGTGTCGCGCGAGTACGGTACTTGTCCGTCAAGATGGACCGATGAGCGTTGAGTTGATGGTGTGGGACGAGCCGGTGCCCATCAGCAGGGACCAGGCCCGCGCCACCTATCTGGCGGTCAAGCGGGACTCCCCTGTGACGGGGGAGGCACCCGACGTCGCCAAGGAGCTGCCCGGGGAGGTCACGATCTACCCCGGCCATGTGCTGGTGACGATGGACCTGGACACGATGGACGAGACGTCCGCGCAGGTGTTCACAGTCGCGCGGGCGCACGGGCTGGTCTGCTACGACCCTCAGCGCGACCTGGTGCACAACGTGGCACCCCTGGGGGTCTACGAGGGCATGCAGCTCCACACGGGCGACGGCATGGTCGTCCACGACCCCGACCTCGGCCTGATCCACGACGTCCTCGCCACGCTGTCGGCGCAGAACCCGTTCGTGGCCCTGGTCAACTTCGGGCGGCACTTCCTGCAGGTTTCGCCCGGCTACGAGCTGGAGTACAAAGAGGGCACGCTCATCCGGACGATGGTGCCGGAGCTGGCGGAGGTGCAGGCCGCCTTCAACGAGTACGCCACGGGCGAACGCTCGTTCCTCGCGCGCCACGAGTGGGCCTAGATCACCTGCCTGAGCAGCTCGGGATCCACGTTCCCGCCGGACAGCACGACCACCGTGCGCGCGGGCGCGACCCGGCCGCACAGCAGCGCCGCCGTGGTGACCGCCCCGCTCGGCTCGGCCACCACCCGGGCCGAGCGCGCCAGATGCCCCATGGCGGCCTTGATCTCGTCCTCCGACACGGTGACGATCTCGTCGACCCGGCGGCTGATGTGCGCGAAGGTCAGCTCGGACAGCGCCGTACGCAGCCCGTCGGCGATCGTCCGGAACGTCCGGGCCGCCCCCCACTCCACGGGGTGGCCGGCGGCCAGGCTCTCGGCGGCGTCGGCGGCCAGCTCCGGCTCTACCCCGATCACCCGGACGTCGGGCCGCAGCGCCTTGACCGCCGTGCCGACCCCCGACGCGAGCCCTCCGCCGCCCACCGGCACGAGCACCACCTCGACGTCGGGCAGGTCCTCGACGATCTCCAGACCGACGGTGCCCTGCCCCGCGATCACCGCCCGGTGGTCGTAGGGCGGCACCAGCGTCAGCCCCCGCTCCGCGGCCAGCTTCCCGGCCACGACCTCCCGCTGCTCGGGCGGCACGACGACGACCTCGCCGCCCCATCCCTCGATGGCCGCCGTCTTCACCCGGGGCGTCCCCTCGGGCACGACGACCACGCACGGCACCCCGAACTCCCTGGCCGCGAAGGCGAGGGCCTGCCCGTGGTTGCCGGACGAGTGCGTCACCACGCCGTCGGGCCGCAGCGAGGCCACGGCGTTGTACGCGCCCCGGAGCTTGAACGCCCCGACGGGCTGCAGGCTCTCCGGCTTCACCCACGCCTCGCCCATCCGTATGAGCGGCGTCCGCACCGCCACGCCCTTGATCCGCCCGGCCGCCGTCCGAATGTCGTCGATCGTCACCAGCTCCATGCGATCACCCTACGGGTCGCCAGAATGAGGCAGGATCGGAGACCATGAGAACGCTGTACCCGCCCATCGAACCCTACGAGTCCGGCCTGCTCGACGTGGGAGACGGCAACCAGATCTATTGGGAGGTCTGCGGCAATCCCGAGGGAAAGCCCGCTGTCATGCTGCACGGCGGCCCCGGCGGCGGGTGCTCGGCCAAGCACCGGCGCCAGTGGGACCCGGAGCGCTACCGGATCGTCCTGTTCGACCAGCGCAACTGCGGTCGCAGCCTGCCCCACGCCAGTGACCCCGCCACCGACCTGGCGGCCAACACCACCTGGCACCTCGTGGCCGACATGGAGAAGCTGCGCGAGCACCTCGGCATCGACAGGTGGCAGGTCTTCGGTGGCTCGTGGGGCAGCGCGCTGGCCCTGGCGTACGCGCAGCGGCACCCCGACCGCACGACCGCGCTGATCCTGCGGGGGATCTTCACGCTGCGGCCCCAGGAGCTGCACTGGTTCTACCAGGACGGCGCCTGCTACCTGTTCCCCGACCGGTGGGAGTCCTTCCTCGCGCCCATTCCCGCCGAGGAGCGCGGGGACCTCATGGCCGCCTTCCGCAGGCGGCTCGAAGGGCAGGACGGGGAGGCCAGGCTGGCGGCGGCCAAGGCGTGGGCGCAGTGGGAGGCGGGCACGATCACGCTGCTGCCCGACCCCGAGCTCGTCGCGGAGTTCGGCGAGGACAAGCTGGCCGTCTGCTTCGCCCGCATCGAGAACCACTACTTCCACCACGGCGGCTGGTTCGAGCCCGAGCAGCTCATCAGGGACGTCGACAAGATCAGGCACATCCCCGCCGTGATCGTGCAGGGCCGTTACGACGCCTGCACGCCCGCGGCCACCGCCTGGGACCTGCACAAGGCCTGGCCCGAGGCCGACTTCCACCTGATCCACGACGCCGGGCACGCCTTCACCGAGCCGGGCATCCTGGACCGGCTCATTGAGGCGACAGACGGGTTCTCGCAAGCCGCACCGCGGGGGTGACGGCCCCCACCAGCAGCAGTGCGAACAGCGGCGCCAGTGCCAGGCCGAGCACGAACCCCGCGGCCACGTCGTGCGGATAGTGCACGCCCACGAAGACCCGGGAGAACGCCATGACCGCCGCCAGCGGCAGCACCACCCACGCGAGCGCCCGCCAGGCGAGCACGAGGGTGGCGGCGGCCCCGGCCGCGATCACCGAGTGGTTGCTGGGGAAGGACCAGTCGCCCGAGGGCGGACAGGCGGAGATCGTCGTGACCCCGCCCCGGCACGGCCGGTCCTCCCTGATGATGGTCTTGACGACCTCGCTCACGACGTACGCGAACACCACCCCGGCCGGACCCGCGATCACCAGTGCCAGGTCGCGGGCCGGAGCCCGCCACGCCCGGAGCGCGGCCGCCACGAACAGCGCCACGAACAGGAATAACCCGGCATCCGTCCCGACTTCGGCGAGGGTGTGCAGCCACCCGGGCGTGGTCAGGGCGAAGTCGACGATGTCGCGGTACACGTGTGTCCAATCCATGAATGGGCGATGGACACGACCTTACGAACTCCCGCCGTCAAATGCCTCGACCCTAAGGCCAAAAGTCGCGAAATGTCCTAAGAAAGAAGCTGGCGCACGAGGGCGGCCTGCTGCGTCTCCAGCTCGGCCCTGGTGATGAGCCCCCGGTCGAACGCCTCGGAGGTGGCGTCGCGCTCGGCGATGTAGTAGGCGGCCATGATCTCGCTGCGGAGCGGCGTGAACCCGCGCTCCACGCAGGCCGAGAAGACGGTCACCTTCTGCTCCACGGCGTCCGCGGCCACCGTGCAGGCCAGATCCCGCGCCCTGAGCTGCTGAACCGCTTCACGCAGCGTGACGGGACCGCGGGCCCCGTTGAAACTGATGTCAAGAGTGATCTTCACTTCTTTGCGCCTCCGATGGTTTGCAACGTTCCGATCAAGGCCGCGTATTCCCAGCTCAGAGCGGGTAAGAGGGCAGTCGTGATCGGAGAGCACGTGATCGTCGGCTACACGAACGACCCGGGCGGGCGCGACGCCCTGGCCCTGGCCGCCGCGATCAGCCGGCTCACCGGCGGCGAGCTCACGGTCGCCACGATCTACCCGCCGGGCAGCCCGGGGCTGGCGGTGGAGGCGCAGGCCAACCTGGCGCACGCGGCGGAGGAGCTCGGCTCGATCCCCGCCGGCTATCTCGCGTACGAGAGCAGGGGCACGGGTCGCGGGCTGTCGGTGCTGGCCAGCCGCATCAGGGCCGACCTGATCGTGGTCGGCTCGGCCGACGGCGGCCAGCCCGGCCGCATCACCATCGGCGCCACCTCCAACCACCTGCTCCACCTGTCGTCGGAGGCGGTCCTGCTGGTGCCCGCCCAGTACGTCCCCGTCGACGGGCCAGGCCGCCTGACGCTGGCGTACGTGCACCGGCCGCAGTGCGACGAGGCGGTCGAACGGGTGGCGCAGGCGGCGCTGCGGCTGGGCATCCCGCTTCGGCTGATCACCCTCGACCTGCGCACGGACGATCCGGGCAAGCTCAGGGACGACCTCGCGCTGGCCGTGCGGCTGGCCTGGGAGACCACCGGGATCGAGGCGGAGGCGGAGGTGGCCGAGGGGCACGACGTGGCCGCCGCGCTGGCGAACGTGGAGTGGCTGCCGGGCGAGCTGCTGGTCTGCGCGGCCAGCGAGGACGCGCAGCCGCACCGGGTGTTCCTGGGCGAGCTGGCCATGAAGGCGCTGCGGGCCTCGCCCTGCCCGGTCATCGTGCTCCCCCGCGGCTTCGCCTGACACCGGACGCGCCGAGACGCCCGAGCCGGCTCCCCATCCGGCTCGGGCGCCTCTTCAGTGCGGCACGAGGTCAGCGGGCCGTGGTGGCCTCGTACAGCTCCAGGTAGCGCTCCGCCATGACGGATGGGGAGAACCGGCGGCGGGCCTCTCTGCGGCACTCCTCCGGGTCGATCTCGTCCACCCGCAGCACCCACTCCGCCAGCTCCTCCTCGGAGTCGGCCAGGAAGCCGGTGCGGCCGTGGTCGATGATCTCGGGCAGGCAGCCGCGGCGCAGCCCGACCGGCGGCACCCCGAGCGCGAGCGCCTCGACGACGGCCGTGCCACCGGGCTCGTCCCACTGGATGGGGAAGAGCGCGGCCCTGGCCGCCGCGTAGAGCTGGTCCCTGGCCTCACCGCCCACGGCGCCGACCCACCTGACCAGATCCCCGTCGAGGTAACGGGACACCTGGTCGAGGTGGTAGCGGACGTCCGGATGGCTGTTCAGCGGGTGGTACGGGTTCTGGACCACGACGTCCAGCTCGGCGGGGGTGTTCCGGCCGCTTACCGGTCCCGCCAGGACCAGCGGGAGCCCCAGCTTCTGGCAGATCCTGGCCGCCACGTGCTGGCCCTTGAGCCCGCAGATCCGGCCCATGACCATCAGGTACTCGCCCCGATCGACCCGCAGGTCGCGGTCGGCGAGCGGGCTGGCCAGGTAGACGGCCCCGAGCGAGGCCTCCCGCAGGGCGTCGGGAGCCCGGGCGAGCTGCGACTCCGAGACGCCGTTGACCGCGATCGACGGCGGGAACGCGCCGTAGAACGCGGGATGCTTGCGCAGGTCCCAGTGCAGGGTGTGCAGGACGGGCGGCCCGCCGAACGCCGACAGGACCGCCGGCCCGACCACCTCGACGTGGTCGTGGACGAGGTCGATGTCGTCGCGGGCGCGCAGCTCGGCCACCACCCTGGCCTGGTGGGCGTGCGCGATGCCCATGACCTGGTTGTACGGCTTCTGCAACTCGGTGAACTGGCCGTCGTCGTACACGCTGATCAGCTCGTCCACCTCGAGCGTGCTGGACCCGACGGAGGCCAGGACGACCTCCACGCCGCGCTCGCGCAGCGCGGGCACCAGCGTGGCCACGACGTTCTCGATCCCGCCGTAGCCGGGGGGCGGGACCGCGAGCCACGGCCCCGCGTTGACCAGGACTTTCATGCCACATCCTCCTCTTGCACGAGGGAGGCGAGCGGAGGTCGCTCCGCCACGGCCACGTCCACCAGGTCCGCCCCGTCGATACCGAACTGCAGCATCGTGTGCGCGGGGCGCTGAGCCGCCAGTACGCGCCCCTGGCGCTCCAGGCGGGACCAGGCGGTGAGCATGATCTGCCCGGCCATCCGGCCGAGCGCGCCCACCGACTGGTGCGTGTGCGTACGGCTGCCCAGGTCCACCTGGGCCATCGCGTCCAGGCCGACGAGCTGGAGCAGGTCGACGAGGAGGCCGAACTCCACGCCGTACTCGGTGACGAAGGGCACCTGCTCCAGGACCTCGCGCCTGGCCGCGTACTCGCCGCCGAGCGGCTGCGAGAACCCGGCCAGCTCCGGCCAGAACATGTTGATCAACGGTCGGGCGACCAGCTCGGTCACCCGGCCGCCGGCGGCGCGGCGGACCACGCCGTCCTCGCCCGTGAACGGACGTTCGTAGGTCGCCTTGACGAAGCTGATGTCACTGTCCACCAGCAGCGGCCCCACCAGGCCGGACACGAAGTGGGCGCCGAAGTTGAGCAGGTCGGCGTCCACGAACACGACGATGTCGCCCTTTGAGGCGGCCAGCCCCTTCCACAGCGCCTCCCCCTTGCCCGTCAAGGGCGGCAGGTGGGAGAGCACCTGGTTCTGCGCCACCACGCGGGCGCCCGCCTCGCGGGCGCGTTCGGCGGTGGCGTCGATCGAGTTGGAGTCGACGACGAGGATCTCGTCGACGAGCGGAACCCGTTCGACGAGGTCTCGGTGGATCACGCGGACGATGTCACCCACTGTGCGCTCTTCGTCACGAGCAGGCAGGATGACACTTACCGTGGTGGATCCCTTGGCCAGCATCAAGGCGTCGACCGGCCACTCGGCTGCCGTGCTCGAGTGCGGACCGTACCACTCCTGGATTCTGGCCAAGGCTCGCAGGTTTCTCTCCATGCAGTAAGCCCCGATCTCACGAGGTCACGACTTCTGCCCGATCTATGCGCCTTTGAACCTCTTTGTTTGATGGCGATCAGATGTGGCATATGCCGGAATGTGTCCCCAATGACCCGCGTCGGCATCATCGGTGCCGGAAATGTCGCCGCTCGCCACGCAGATGTACTGTCCGGCTTCCCAGATGTCTCGATCGCGGGAATCGCCGACATTGATCTCCACAGGGCCGAGGCTTTGGCCTCCCGGCACGGCGCCCCCGCCTATGGTGACCATGCCGACCTACTCAGCGCCGGCGGTCTCGATGCTGTTTACGTCTGTGTGCCTCCTTTCGCGCACGGCACCCCCGAACATGATGTTCTGTCGTGTAATCTACCGTTTTTTGTGGAAAAACCCCTTTCGCTCGACCTCCAAACCGCAGAAAACATCGCGTCCGAAATCGAGCGAAGATCGCTGCCAACGGCGGTCGGCCATCACTGGCGTTATCTGGACATCATCGAACACGCCCGTGACCTGCTCGCGGAGCGCCCCGTACGGCTCGCCCTGGGCCACTGGCTGGACAAGGTGCCGCCGGTCGCCTGGTGGCTCAACCCGACCATGTCGGGCGGCCAGATCGTCGAGCAGGCGGTCCACGTGCTGGACCTCGCCCGGGTCCTGGTGGGCGAGGTGTCGATGGTGCACGCCGTACCCGCCGTCAACCACAACGACGGCGAGGTCGACCGGGCCACCGCGGCGGTCCTGCGCTTCGCCGACGGCGCGGCCGGGCTGCTGGCCACCTCCTGCCTGCTCGCCCAGAAGCACCGGGTGGGGCTGGAGGTGTGCGCCGACGGCCTCGCGCTGGAGCTCAGCGAGACGCGGCTGCTGGTGGACGGCCAGCGGGTGATCGAGGACGACGGCCTGGCGAAGACGCGCGTGGACCGGGAGTTCATCAACGCGGTGCAGGGTAAGGACGCCGACGTACGCGTACCGTACGGGGAGGCGCTGCGGACGCATCGCCTGGCGCTGGCCCTCGCACAGTCCGCGGCGGAACGGAGGCCGGTGGTGCTGGATGGGAGCGAGGGAGCGCCGTCGCCTGGACTGAGGAACGGCGGGAGCGAAGCGACCAGAGTGACGAGGGAAGGCGACGGACCCCAGCGACCGAGCCGCCGAACGGAGTGAGGCCATGGGCGCAGTCCTGAGTATTGAGGCGCCAGGGGAAGTTTGCCTGGTGGAGGAGAAGTTGCCCGGCATTCCCAAGGGTGGGTTCATGCTGGCCACCACCCACAGCGGGGTCTCGGCGGGCACCGAGCTGACTTACGTCAAGGGCACCAACCCGTACCTGTCCTCGACCTGGGACCCGGCGCTCGGGCTGTTCACCGAGGGCACGCCGTCGATCGCCTACCCGGTGCGCGGCATCGGCTACATGCAGGTCGGCCTGGTGGTCGAGACGCGGACACGGGCGGTGAGCGAGGGAGCGCTGGTCGCGATGTGTTACGGACATCGCACGGCGTACGTGGCGGACCCGATGGCCGACCGGTTCGTGGAGCTGCCGGACGACCTCGACCCCATGCTCGGCGTCTACGTCGCCCACATGGGCCCGATCTGCGCCAACGGCCTCCTGCACGCCGCGCACGACCTGCACGGCCCGGCCGTGCAGCGGCTCGGTGACGGCGTGCGCGGGCGGCGGGTCGCGGTCGTGGGAGCGGGCGTGGTGGGGCTGCTGACGGCGTGCTTCGCCATGGCCTGCGACGCGGCCGAGGTCGTGGTCGTGGACGAGACCCCGGCCAGGCTGGCCATCGCGGCGGCGCTCGGCGCGAACGTCCTGGCCGCCGACGAGGATCCCGCCGTGGACCTGAAGCGCCGCTGGCGGCACGGCCGTGACGACCGGGGCGCCGACGTGGTGTTCCAGTGCCGCGGGCAGACCAGGGCGCTGGCCCTCGGTCTCAGGATGCTCCGCCCCCAGGGCACGCTGGTGGACCTCGCCTTCTACACCCAGGGCGCGCAGGAGGTGCGGCTGGGCGAGGAGTTCCACCACAACGGGCTGACGCTGCGCTGCGCCCAGATCGGCCGGGTGCCGCGCGGCCTGGCGCACTCCTGGGACCGGGAGCGGCTCTCGCACGAGACGATCTCCCTGCTCAGGCGGTACGGCTCGCGGCTACGCGAGCACGTGATCACCGACGTCGTCGGGTTCGCCGAGGCCCCGGGGTTCCTGTCCGATCTCGCGGCCAGACGCCGGCAGACCGTCCAGGCCGTGCTCAGCGACCACGTCGAGGATGAGGGCGGCTGACCAGCTGAAGTCGTGGCTGCCGTGGCCGTGCAGGCTGAAGGGGTCGAAGTACTCGCGGAAGCCCGATCGCGCGACCGCGTTGACCATCCCTTCGGCGACCAGGGCGGCGAGGTCGGGGCGGCGGTCCTTGAGCCCCTGCCAGACGAGCCAGGTGAGGTTGATCCAGCTCGGGCCGCGCCAGTAGCGGGCCGGGTCGAACTCGGGCGCCGCGGGAGAGTAGCTGGGCAGCGCCCCGTCCTTGAGCGCGAACCGGTCGAGCGCGGTGCCGATCAGCGCGTCGGCGACCTCGTCCGGCAGGTGCGGGAGCATGAGCGGGGTCAGCCCGGCGGTGCTGCCGGCGTGGAGCAGCCGCCCCGTGCGCACGTCGCGGGCCTGGAAGAGGCCGCCGTCGAAGAGGTGCTCGACCATGGCGTCGGTGATCGCGGCCGCCTCGCGCTCGTGCGGCTCGGGGTCGAGGCCGCACACCTGCGCGATCCGGGCCAGCGTCGACTCGGCGACGCCGTACGCGGCGTTGAACAGGGGGCACTCGACCTGGAACTCCCCCGGGCCGCGGTAGGCGGAGTCGCGGTAGGCGCGGGCGAGCGAGACGTAGCGCTCGTAGTCGCGGTCGGTGGGCCGCTCGTCGGCGCTGACCGTGGCGAGGTCCCTGCGGACGAAGCCCACGCTGTCGGGCCGTACGGCCCGCAGCGGCAGGTCCCAGGCCGGGCTGTTGTCCATGCCCGACTCCCAGGGGTGCACGATCGAGATCAGCCCCTCAGGGGAGCGCCTGGCCGCGCGCAGGAACTCCTGCTGGGCCACGAGCCGGGGGTAGATCCGGCGCAGGAACGCCGGGTCGGGCTCGGCCAGGTGCGTCTTCCACGCGGCCAGCGCGTGGACCGGGGGCTGGACGATGCCGGAGGTCGCGGACCCGCCCGGCGCGTGCGCCTGCCAGAACTCGGGCCCCGGGAAGTAGGCCCCTTCGGGCACCGCGGGGTTGAACACGATGTGCGGCACCCTGCCGTCGCGCCACTGCGCGCCGAACAGGGAGAGCAGCTCGATCCTGGCCCTGCGCGGCGACCACTGGGCGTTGCCGATCGCGATGAAGGCGGAGTCCCAGCTCCATTGGTGCGGGTACAGGCGCCGGGAGGGGACCGTGTAGCTGCCGTCCCAGTTGGCCACCAGGACACGCACAGCGTCGCGAAGGGTCATAGGTATTTCCTGACGAAGGCCGCGGTCTGGGGGAGGACGATCTCGGGTTCGCCCCGCAGGCGGCATTCCAGGGCGAGGTAGCCGTCGTAGCCGACGGCGTCGAGCGTGGCCAGCTGCGCGCCCCAGTCGATGTGACCGGTGCCCGGCTGGTTGCGGTTGGACTCGCTGATCTGCATGTGCGCGAGGTAGGGGGCGGCCTCGACCAGCGAGCGGCAGGGGTCGTCCTCCTCGATGTTCATGTGGTAGGTGTCGCCGACGATCCTGATCGAGTCCATCGAGCAGTAGGAGACGGCCTCGGCCAGGGTGTTGACCATGTGGTTCTCGTACCGGTTGAGGGGTTCGAGCATGATCAGCACGCCGTTGCGCTGCGCGTGCTCGCCCAGGATGCCGAGCGCCTCGGTCAGCACCTCACGGTCCTGCTCCGCGCTGCGCGGCGGCTCGAACGGCGGCAGCCGCAGCGAGAACTGCCCCCAGGAGGCGGGCGTCATGACGCCGATGCCGCCGAGCTCGGCGATCACCGTGAGCTGCGACCTGAGCTGCTGGATGGCGTCCTTGCGCTTGGCCGGGTCGAAGTCGCCGATGAAGTGCGGCATGTCCACGCACACCGTCGGCATGACCACGCCGTCGGCCCGCGCCCGCTTGAGCTCCGTCAGGCGGCCCGCGAAGTGGAAATCGCCCTTGCCGCGCAGCTCGATGGCGTCGAACCCGGCATCGAGCGCGAACGCGAACTTCTCCTGCAGCGTGCGGCCGGGCAGAAGCTGCTCCTGTACGGCGAGCTTCACTGTCACTCCTCGAAGGTGAAGACGAGCTGGAGCACCTCGGACTGGTGCTTGTCGATCAGGTCGAAGGCCTGCGCGGCCCTCTCGACGGGGACGACGTGGCTGATCAGGTCGCCGACCTCGATCTGGCCCTCGTGCACGAGCGCCATGAACGTGCGCTGCAGGCGCTCGACGTCCCACCGGTGCGCCAGCCAGGAGGCCACGCCGCCGATCTGGGAGGAGACGAGCTGGACCTGGTTGTGGTGGAACTCCTCGCCCAGCCGCAGCCCGACGCCGTCGCCCTGGTAGAAGCCGGCGGCCACGACCCTGCCGCCCTTGCGCACGGTCCTGATGGCCTCGTGCAGGCCCTGGTGGGTGCCGCTCAGCTCGATGACGGTGTCGGCGCCCTCGATGCGCTTGCGCATGAACTCGGCCACCGACCCGGAGCGCACGTCGAACACCTCGGCCGCGCCGAACCTCCTGGCCAGCTCCAGCCGGTCGGGGATGGCGTCCGCCGCGACCACCCGGGCGCCGCTCAGCACGGCCAGGCGGGTGGCGAGCAGCCCGATGACACCCTGGCCGAAGATCGCGATCTGGTCGCCGAGGTGCACGTCGGCGGCGTGCACCGCGTTGAGCGCGATGGCCCCGACCCGGGCGAACACGCCGGTCAGCGGGTCGGCGCCGGGCGGCATCACGTGCCCGACCAGCTTCTCGGCCGGCACGACGGCCTCGGCGCGGTGGCCCCAGATGCCCCACACGATGCTGCCCACCGGCGGGTCGGCGACGTCGGGCGCGGCCTCGACGACCTCGCCGACCTCCTGGTAGCCCCAGCCGGTCAGCGGGTAGGCGTGGGTCTGGCCATCGACGAAGAGCCGGCGCTCGGTGTCCCAATGGCGGGTGAGATATGGATTTGTGCCGCGATAGGCGGTGAGCTCCGTGCCCGCCGAGACGCCGGAGTAGATCGTACGGACTCGTACGGATCCCGGCGCCAGGTCGGCTGGCGATTCCAGGCTGACGCGGACACGGCCTGGCTGCTCGAACGTGATGACGCGCATTCCCCACACTTACGCTTAATGATCAAACAAAAGTCAAAGCTTTAGTACTTGTTTGCATACGATAGTTGCGCTCGTAACACTCTTAAGTCTACGACTTCCGCCGGGGGCGGCTGGTGAAATTGGGGTTTCTGGCAGCGTGTCTTCCGGAAAGTGACCTTACCGACATCGCCTACCAGGCCGAACACCTGGGCTTTCTAGCTACTGCAGTGACCTCCGGATGACCGAAATACCCCCAAAGTAGATCTTTTGCGCCAAAGATCCATTTTTGGCGGTGTAGGCACGGAGTGGGTACAGACCGGTCTCGTTATCGACTACCGAACGTTGCCGAGGTCATGACGAGGGTAAGGGCGGCATATCCCCGAACCGGAGGAGCGTGCCATGCCGAAGAAGGTAACCGCCGTCCTCTCCGTCGCGCTGCTGGCCACCGCCTCGCTGGCGGCGTGCGGCGACGGTGGCGAGTCGTCCGCCGGCAACCAGATCACCGTCTGGACCGAAGAGAACCTCAACGACCGGATGGCCGTACAGAACCAGATCGCCGCCGACTTCACCAAGAAGACCGGGATCCAGGTGAAGCTGGTCGCCATGGCCGAGGACCAGTTCAGCCAGGCCGTGACGGCCGCCGCCGCGGCCGGCGACCTGCCTGACGTGATCGGCGCGCTGCCGCTGGCGGCGGTGCGCGAGCTGGAGGCCAACGACCTGCTCGACACCGAGACCCCGGGCAAGGTCGTCGACCAGCTCGGCCGGGACTCCTTCTCGCCGCGGGCCCTGGAGCTCGACAGCTCGGGCGGGAAGCTGCTCGCGGTGCCGAGCGACGGGTGGGCGCAGCTGATCCTCTACCGCAAGGATCTGTTCGACAAGGCCGGGCTGCAGCCGCCCGACACGTACGAGCGGCTGGAGGCGGCGGCCGCCAAGCTCAACACGGGTGGGGTCGCGGGCATCACGCTGGCGATCGCGCCGAAGGACTCGTTCACCGCGCAGAGCTTCGAGCACGTCGCGCTCGCGAACGGGTGCCAACTCGTCGACAATTCCGGAAATGTCGCCCTTGACTCGCCGCAGTGCGTGAAGGCGTTCGAGTTCTACGCCAAGCTCGCCAAGGACTACTCCGTCAAGGGCAAGCAGGACGTCGACTCCACCCGGGCCACCTACTTCTCCGGCAAGGCGGCCATGACGATCTGGTCGTCGTTCATCCTCGACGAGCTGGCCGGGCTCCGTAAGGACGCGCTGCCGAGCTGCCAGGAGTGCCGCGCCGACCCCGAGTGGCTGGCCGAGAACACCGGCGTGGTCACCGCACTGAAGGGGCCCGACGGGAGCGCGCCCGCGCAGTACGGCGAGATCGTCTCCTGGGCGGTCACCCGTGACGCCGCCAAGGACCCCTCGGCGAAGTTCATCGCCTACATGATGAACGAGGGCTACGAGCGCTGGATCGGCATGGCGCCCGAGGGCAAGTTCCCGACCCGCAAGGGCTTCGAGGACAAGTGGAACAAGCTGCCCGCCGGCGTCGACTCCAAGAAGCCGCTGGCCGACATCTACCCGGCCGACGTGCTGGACGCCCTGCGCAAGAGCCCGGACACCTTCGCCCGCTGGGGCATCCCGCAGGGGCAGGGCAAGCTGGTCGGCGCCACCATGGGTGAGCTGCCCGTGCCCAAGGCGCTCAGCGCGGTCGTGGACGGCTCCCTGACCCCGCAGGCCGCCGCCGCCCAGGCCAAGGCCGACGTGGAGACGATCAAGCGGGGTATCCGCCAGTGACCCGCACCTTAAGGCAGCAGGAGGGGCGGGCGGGGTTGGCGCTCATCTCGCCGACGCTCGTCATCACGCTGGTCGTGGTGGTGCTGCCACTGCTGTGGGCGATCATGCTGGCGTTCCAGGACGCGCGGCTGATCAACATCCGCCGGGTGGGCATCTTCGGCCACTACACGCTGGAGAACTTCTCGTACGTGGTCTCCGAGCCCGGCTTCTGGTCGTCCCTCGTCAACACGCTCGTCTACACCGTCGCGGGGACCGCGCTGTCGATCGCGATCGGGCTCGTGGCGGCGCTGGCGCTGCGCGACAGGTTCAGGGGGCGGACCCTCGTCAGGGCCTCCATCCTGATCCCGTACGTGGCGCCCGTCGTGGCCGTGGCGTTCCTGTGGGAGACGATGCTCAACCCCCAGTACGGCATCGTCAACACCTGGCTCCACGAGCCGATCGCGTTCCTCACCCAGGCCAAGGGCGAGCTCCTGGGCGTGCAGGTGCCGGTGGCGCTGTTCACGGTGATCGCGTTCGAGGCGTGGCGGTATTTCCCGTTCGCGTTCCTGTTCATCCTGGCCAGGCTGCAGGCGCTGCCCGCCGAGCTGGACGAGGCCGCGGTCGTGGACGGGGCCACGCCGACCCAGCGGTTCCGATACGTGATCATGCCGCAGCTCTGGCGGATCATCGCGCTGCTGTCGGTGCTGCGGTTCGTGTTCACGTTCACCAAGTTCGACGACGTCTACCTGCTGACCGGCGGCGGGGCCGGGACCGAGGTGGTCAGCGTGCGGGTCTACAACTTCCTGACCGCCCGCGACGACATCGGCGCCTCGGCCGCGCAGGCGATCGTGCTGGCGGTCTTCCTGGTCGTGTTCCTGGCCATCTACCTGCGGTTCTTCGGCGGGGGTGAAGGTGAGCAGAGATAGGTTCGAGCGGATCCTCTTCCGGGTGCTGAAGCCGCTGGTCATCGGGGTGCTCTTCCTGATGACGGCGTTCCCGTTCTTCTACATGGTGATGCTGTCCGTGCGCGACATCCAGGAGCTGATCCTGGAGCCGGGCTCGCTCTGGCCGCGCGGCTTCACCCTGGACACGTACGTGGACGTGCTGACCAGACAGGGCTTCCTGAGCTTCCTCAGAAGCAGCGCGATCGTCGCCCTCGCCTCGGTGGCGGTCACGCTGCTGATCTCGATCCCGGGCGCGTACGCGGTCGCGCGGCTGCGCTTCTTCGGGCGGCGGCAGGTGCACTTCCTCTTCCTGGCGGTCTACCTGTTTCCGGCGATCGTGCTGGCCATCCCCCTGTTCGTGCTCTTCACGATGCTCGGGCTACGCGGATCCCTTTTCGGACTGATCCTCGTGTATATCGCGCAAACCGTGCCCGTCACGGTATACATGCTCCGCAACTACTTCGAGACCGTGCCGCAAAGCGTGGAGGAAGCGGCCGCGATCGACGGGTGCACGAGGCTTTCGACCATCTGGCGCGTGGTGCTGCCGCTGTCCAAGCCCGCGCTGATGGCGACCGGCCTCTACGCGTTCATGATCGCGTGGAACGAGTTCCTGTTCGCCCTGCTCTTCCTCGTGGAGAAGCGGGAGAGCTGGACGGTGTCCCTGGGCCTCTCGCAGCTGGCGGGGAGCATAGAGATCCCTACGACGGTCCTGATGGCAGGTTCGGTGGTGCTCACGCTGCCCATCGTGATCGTGTTCTTCGCCAGTGAGCGGCTGCTGACGGAGGGCCTCACGGCAGGAGCAGAGAAGGGATAGACCATGCTGACGGCAGGGCAGATCCTCCAGCTCATCCGCCATGGCACCTGCCGTACGCGCAAAGAACTGATCGAGTACACCGGCCTGTCCCGGTCGACGATCACCGACCGGGTCGACCGGCTCATCGACGCCGGGTACATCCACGAGTCCGGCGTCGGGGCCTCCGGGGGCGGGCGACCGCCCTCGGTGCTCGACGTGGACGCCGGCCGGCGCCTGATGCTGGTGGCCGACCTGGGCGCCAGCCACGCCGGCGTCGCGCTCACCGACCTGGCCGCCAACCCCCTGGCCGAGGAGCGCACCGAGATGCGCATCGAGCTCGGCCCCGAGGCGGTCCTGTCGTGGGTGCGGGAGGCGTTCCAGCGGCTGCTCGACCGGGCCGGGCGGCCGCCGAGCGACGTGTGCGGCATCGGGCTGGACCTGCCCGGCTCCGTGGACCACAACACCGGGCGGATGATCAGGTCGTTCCTGATGCCCGGGTGGGACGGCTATCCGGTGGGCGAGGCGATCGGGGCGACCTACGACGTGCCCATCCTGGTGGAGAACGACGCCAACGCGATGGCGCTGGGCGAGTGGTGGTCGTCGTGGCGCGAGACGGACTCGCTCATCCTCATCAAGGTCTCGACCGGGATCGGCACCGGGATCGTGCTCGACGGGCAGATCTACCGGGGCGTCGAGGAGGCCGCCGGCAACATCGGGCACGTGCGGCTGAACGAGCACGACGACCGGGTCTGCACGTGCGGCTCGCGCGGCTGCGTGGCCTCGCTGGCCAGCGGCCACGCCCTGGCCACCGACCTGGGCCAGGGGTCCAGCCGCGACGTCGTACGCCTCGTGCAGGCGGGCGATCCGACGGCCATCGCCCGCACCCAGGAGGCGGGGCGCACGCTGGGCCTGGTGCTGGCCACCGCGGTCAGCCTGCTCAATCCGGGCGTGCTGGTGCTGGCCGGGGACATGGCGGAGACCAGGGAGCACTATCTGACGGGGATCAGGGAGATCGTCTATCGGCACAGCCTGCCGTACACGACCAGGAACCTGGAGATCGTGCCCACCTCGCTCGAGGACCGCGCCGGGATCGTCGGGATGGCGGTGATCGTCATGGAGCACGTGCTCTCCCCCGCCTCGGTGGACGCCGCCCTGGCCGCGGGGCGCCTACGGGCCCGGTGATTCTTCAGCCAAGAGCGCTCCGCAGCAGGGCGGGCGCCTCCACGAGCGAGGGGCCGTACCAGGTGAGCAGCCGCCCGCTGACCAGCGCGCAGGCGAGCCCGGGGAAGCACTCGGGGCCGTCCGTCTCCGAGAACGCGTACGGCTCGTCCGGCAGCACCACCAGGTCGGGCCGCCGCTCGACCAGCTCGGGCAGGGGGATCTTGGGGTAGCGCTCCTCGTGGCCGGCGTAGAGGTTGTCCACGCCGAGGCGCCTGAGCACGTCCCCGGTGAACGTGTCGCGCCCCACCACCATCCACGGCCGCCGCCAGATCGGGACGACGGCCGTGCGCCGCGCCCCTTCCACGGGCGCGCGCCACGCCTCCTCCGCCGCGTCCAGCCACCCGGGACGTCCGGTACGGCACGCCGCCCGGAACATGCGGTCCAGCGACACGAAAGCCTGATCGAGGGTCTCGATCTTCGTCACCCAGACCGCTATGCCCGACTCGCGCAGGGCCTCGACGTCGGGCGCGCGGTTCTCCTCGGCGTTGGCGAGGACCACGTCGGGCCGGAGCCCTCTGATCGCGTCGAGGTCGGGGTTCTTGGTGCCCCTGACCCTGGTCACGTCCAGGCCGGCCGGGTGCGAGCACCAGTCGGTCGCCCCGACCAGCGCCTCCGGCACGGTCGCCGCCACCGACTCGGTCAGCGACGGCACCAGGGACACGATCCGCCGCACGGTCTCGGGAATCTTCACGGGCACGCCGGTGTCGTCCACAACAGCAGCCTAGATCGGCGGGTATTCGGCAGTGAATGTCGGTATAGATCCGTAGAATCCAGACTGAAGATCGTTAAATCTTGATCGGGGGAATGACGGTTGGAACGAGAGTCGCCAGCCTTCGATCCGCACACTCCCAACGTCGCCCGGCTCTACGACTACTTCCTGGGCGGCAAGGACCACTTCCCTGCCGATCGGGCGGCGGCGGAGAAGATGCTCGAGGCGGCTCCGGAGTTACGAGCGGCAGTCCGGGCGAATCGGGCGTTCCTGGGGCGTGCCGTTCGGTACCTCGCCGAGTCCGGCATCACGCAGTTCCTCGATATCGGCACGGGGCTGCCGGGCCAGGACAACGTGCACGAGGTGGCCAGGAAGATCACGCCGGGGGCCAGGGTGGTCTACGTGGACCGGGATCCCGTGGTGCTGGTGCACGCCAGGGCGCTGCTGGCCGGGCAGGGCGACACGACGGCGGTGGAGGGTGACCTGCGCAAGCCCGAGGGTATCCTGCGCAATCCGGAGGTGATGGCGGCGATCGACTTCAGCCGCCCGGTCGGCGTGCTGCTGACGGCGACCATGCACTACGTCGCCGACTGCGATCACCCTCGGGAAATCATGGTGAGCCTGCGCGAGGCCATGGCTCCCGGCAGCTGCCTGGTCATGTCCCACGGCACGAGCGACGCCCGCCCCGCGGCCGTGGAGGCGATCACCGAGGTCTACCGGGACACCAACGCCCCGCTCACGTTCCGGAGCCGGAAGCGGATCGCGGCGCTGTTCGAGGGGTTCGAGCTGGTCGACCCGGGCCTGGTCTGGCTGCCGGAGTGGCGTCCCGACCAGGCCGACATGATCGACTTCGCCGACGGGCCGGAGTCGTCGCTGATCCTGTGCGGCGTGGCCAGGAGGAGCTGAGACCGGGGGTCCACGTCGTGGACCCCCGGCTCATTACCCGGGCTACTTGAGCGCCGTCAGCGCGGCGTCGTAGTCGGGCTCCTGGGTGATCTCCGGCACCAGCTCGGAGTAGACCACCTTGTTGTCACCGTCGAGCACGACGACCGCGCGCGCGGCCAGCCCCGCCAGCGGCCCCGACTCCTGCGCCACGCCGTAGTCGGTCAGGAACTCGCGACCCCGCATGAGCGAGAGCGTGACCACGTTGTCGAGCCCCTCCGCGCCGCAGAACCGCTTCTGGGCGAAGGGCAGGTCGGCGGAGATGCAGAGCACGGCCACCTCGGGGTGCTCGGCGGCCACCTCGTTGAAGCGCCGCACCGAGGCCGCGCAGACGCCGGTGTCGAGGCTCGGGAAGATGTTGAGCACCTTGGTCTTCTGGCCGTACTCCTCCAGCGAGTGCTCGGCCAGGTCGCCGCCCACCAGCTTGAACGCGGGCGCGCTGGCCCCGGGCGTCGGGAAGGTGCCGCCCACGGCGACGGGCGTGCCCTTGAAAGTGACGTCGGACATGAAAGCCTCCTGGATAGCGATGTTCCCCGACCCGTGATCCTATCCGCGCGGCTCCCGCGCCCCCTCATCACCCACGCGAGGGTCAGACGTTGCGGCGGTACTGGCCGCCCGCCTCGAACAGCGCCTCGGTGATCTGGCCGAGCGAGCAGACGCGGGCCGCGTCCATCAGCACCTCGAACGCGTTCGCGTCCGACATCGCCACCTCGCGCAGCCGGGCGAGCTGCGCCGGGGCCTCGGAGCGGTTGCGCTCGTGGAAGGCGCGCAGCCGGTCGAGCTGCGAGCGCTTCTCGTCCTCGGTGCCCCTGGCCAGCTCCAGCTTGTGCGCCGGCGGCTCGTCCGTGCCGTTGCGGAACGTGTTCACCCCGACGATCGGCAGCGAGCCGTCGTGCTTGCGCATCTCGTACAGCATGGACTCGTCCTGGATCTTGCCGCGCTGGTAGCCGGTCTCCATCGCGCCCAGCACGCCGCCCCGGTCGGACAGCCGCTCGAACTCGGCGAGCACGGCCTCCTCCACCAGGTCCGTCAGCTCCTCGACGATGAACGAGCCCTGCAGCGGGTTCTCGTTCCTGGCCAGGCCCCACTCGCGGTTGATGATGAGCTGGATGGCCATGGCCCTGCGCACCGAGTCGGCCGACGGGGTGGTCACGGCCTCGTCGAAGGCGTTGGTGTGCAGGCTGTTGCAGTTGTCGTAGACGGCGATCAGGGCCTGGAGGGTCGTGCGGATGTCGTTGAAGTTCATCTCCTGGGCGTGCAGCGACCGGCCCGAGGTCTGGATGTGGTACTTCAGCTTCTGCGAGCGCTCCCCGGCGCCGTAGCGCTCGCGCATGGCCACCGCCCAGATGCGGCGGGCCACCCGCCCGAGCACGCTGTACTCGGGGTCCATGCCGTTGGAGAAGAAGAACGACAGGTTCGGGGCGAAGTCGTCGATCTTCATGCCCCTGGCCAGGTACGCCTCCACGTACGTGAAGCCGTTGGCCAGCGTGAAGGCGAGCTGGCTGATCGGGTTGGCCCCTGCCTCGGCGATGTGGTAGCCGGAGATCGAGACCGAGTAGAAGTTGCGCACGCCGTTCTTGATGAACCACTCCTGGATGTCGGCCATCATCCGGAGCGAGAACTCGGTGGAGAAGATGCAGGTGTTCTGGCCCTGGTCCTCCTTGAGGATGTCGGCCTGCACGGTGCCCCTGACCGTGGCCAGCGTACGGGCGCGCAGCGAGGCGGCCTCCTCGGCCGACGGCGGGCGCCCCTGCTCGGCCTGGAAGCGGTCGAGGGCCTGGTCGACGGCGGCGTTGAGGTAGTAGGCCAGGATCGTGGGCGCGGGGCCGTTGATCGTCATGGACACGGACGTGTTCGGCGCCGCGAGGTCGAACCCGTCGTAGAGCACCTTCATGTCGTCGAGCGTCGCGATCGAGACGCCCGAGGTGCCGACCTTGCCGTAGATGTCGGGCCGCAGGTCCGGGTCGTGGCCGTAGAGCGTCACCGAGTCGAACGCCGTGGACAGCCTGGTCGCGGGCTGGCCCTCGGACAGCAGCTTGAAGCGCCTGTTGGTGCGGAACGGGTCGCCCTCACCGGCGAACATCCTGGTCGGGTCCTCGTCGTCGCGCTTGAACGGGAACACGCCGGCGGTGAAGGGGAACGATCCGG
This sequence comes from Nonomuraea sp. JJY05, assembly GCF_043496855.1. Taxonomy (NCBI): domain Bacteria; kingdom Bacillati; phylum Actinomycetota; class Actinomycetes; order Streptosporangiales; family Streptosporangiaceae; genus Nonomuraea; species Nonomuraea sp. JJY05. The sequence goes on along the minus strand of NZ_JBIEIS010000037.1, from coordinate 33,916 downwards.
GCAGGTTCTCGCCGCGCAGGAACCTCAGCAGGTCTCCGTGGTCGCTGTAGCGGGGCAGCGCGACTCGCGGGATCCGGTTGCCGGACAGGGTCTCGCGCCAGAGCGGGGTGTGGATCTCGCGGTCGCGCACCTTCACCACCAGCTCGTCGGCGGTGTAGCGCTCCTTGACGGCGGGCCAGCCGGCCAGCAGGGCCCGGCTCTCCTCGCTCAGCTCCCGCTCCGCCCGCTCCTCCAGCTCCTCCAGGCGGGAGTCGTCCAGGAGGGAGCGCACGGCGGCCAGCTGCTGGCGGCGGCGGGCGACCTCGGCCTGGGCGAGCGTCTCGGCGTGGTACGCGCGCACGGTCTCGGCGATGTCGGCCAGGTAGCGGACCCTGGCCGGCGGCACGATGGCGGCCGACGCCTGCGAGGTGCGCCCGGACACCTTCGGCAGCAGCCCCGGCCCCGGCTCGCCCAGCAGGAGGGGCTTGAGGTGCTGGTAGAGGGCCGTGACCCCGGCGTCGTTGTAGCGGGCCGCGATGGTGCCGAAGACCGGCATGTCCTCCGGCCTGGCGCCGAACGCCTCGCGGTTGCGTACGAGCTGGCGGCGCACGTCGCGCAGGGCGTCCTCCGCGCCGCGCCGCTCGTACTTGTTGATCACCACGGCCTCGGCGAAGTCCAGCATGTCGATCTTCTCCAGCTGCGAGGCCGCCCCGAACTCGGGCGTCATCACGTAGATGGGCACGTCCACGTGGGGGACGATCCCGGCGTCGCCCTGGCCGATGCCGGGCGTCTCCACGATCACCAGGTCGTGGCCCGCGGCCCGGCAGGCGGTGATCACCTCGTCGAGGCAGGCGGGCACCTCGTTGGCGGCGCCCCTGGTGGCCAGGGAGCGGAAGTAGGTCTGGGGGCTCAGGCTGTTCATCCTGATGCGGTCGCCGAGCAGCGCGCCGCCGCCGCGCCGGCGGGTCGGGTCGATGGCGACGACCGCGATGCGCAGCTTGTCGTCGTTGTCCACGCGGAACCTGCGGACCAGCTCGTCAGTGAGCGAGGACTTGCCGGAGCCGCCCGTACCGGTGATGCCCAGCACGGGGGCGCGCTTGTCCGTCGCGGCGGCCTTCAGGCCCTCGACCAGCCCCTCCGGGGCGCGGCCCGACTCGATGAGCGTGATCGCGCGCGCCAGCGCCGCCTGGTCGCCCGAGACCACGGCCTCGACCGACGGGGAGCCGTCCAGCTCGACGTCGCAGTCCTCGATGAGCCGGTTGATCATCCCGGGCAGCCCGTACCGCTGGCCGTCCTCGGGCGAGAAGATGCGGGTGACGCCGCGCGAGTGCAGCAGCTCGATCTCCTCGGGGACGATCACTCCCCCGCCGCCGCCGTACACCTTGACGTGCCCGGCCCCGCGCTCGCGCAGCAGCTCCACGAGGTAGGTGAAGAACTCCACGTGGCCGCCCTGGTACGAGCTGATCGCCACGCCCTGGACGTCCTCCTGGAGGGCGGCGGTGACGATCTCGTCCACCGAGCGGTTGTGCCCGAGATGGATGACCTCGGCCCCCTGTGACTGGAGGATGCGCCGCATGATGTTGATCGCCGCGTCGTGGCCGTCGAACAGGGCCGCGGCGGTCACGAAACGGACTGGGTGTACCGGGACGTGCACGCCTGTTCACTCCTTCGTGAGGGCTCTCCCTTCCGAAGATACTAGGACGTCCTATTAATTGGTACTAGGACGTCCTACTATTTGCCTCCGCGATCCGGGGTAGGGGGCGCGAGGGGGTGACACCGCATGCGTGCACTGACGTTCGCACCGGGCAAGAAGGGGACGCTCGCCGTCGAAGAGATCTCCGATCCCGTGCCGGGCAAGGGCGAACTGCTGGTCCAGGGGCTGGCGCTGGGAGTCTGCGGGACCGACAGGGAGCTGATCACCGCCGAGTACGGCTGGCCGCCGCCCGGCAAGGAACGCATGGTGCTCGGGCACGAGTCGCTGGGCCGGGTGCTGGAGGTGCCCGAAGGCTCCGCGTACTCTCCCGGCGACCTGGTGGTCGGGGTGGTACGGCGGCCCGACCCCGTGCCCTGCGGGGCCTGCAGACGGGGCGAGTTCGACATGTGCCGCAACGGCGAGTACACCGAACGGGGCATCAAGCAGATCGACGGCTACGCCTCCGAACGCTGGACGGTCGAGGGCGCCTACGCCGTGCGCCTGGATCCGTCGCTGGAGAGTGTGGGCATGCTGGTCGAGCCCGCTTCGGTGGTCGCCAAGGCGTGGGAGCAGATCGAGCGGATCGGGTCGCGCGCCTGGTTCGAGCCCCGCACGCTGCTGGTCACGGGGGCCGGGCCCATCGGGCTGCTGGCGGCGCTGATGGGGCGGCAGCGCGGGCTGGAGGTGCACGTGCTCGACCGGTCGCCGGCGGGGCTCAAGTCGCGGCTCGTGGCGGCACTGGAGGGGACCTACCATTCCGGGTCGTCGCTGAAGGAGCTCACCACGGTCAAGCCCGACATCATCGTCGAGTGCACGGGGGCCGGGACGCTCGTCATCGACGCCATGGTCGGCACGGCCGCCACGGGGATCGTCTGCCTGGCCGGGCTCTCACCCGGAGGACGTGCGCACCGGGTGGACGCGGGGCTCATCAACCGGGACATCGTCCTGGAGAACGACGTGGTCTTCGGCTCGGTGAACGCGAACCTGCGACACTACAGGGACGCCGCCGACTCGCTGGTCAAGGCCGACCTCGGGTGGCTCGAACGGCTGATCACGCGACGGGTCCCGCTGTCGCGCGGCCAGGACGCCTTCGAACGCGGCGACGACGTCAAGGTGGTCATCGACCTCACGACCTAGCCCCTCATGGGCCGGGTTCGTAGGGCTTGCGTCTCGTCGAGGCCGAGGTAGAGGTAGAAGTAGAGGCCGGGTGCCTGGTCGCGGCGGCGGCCGTGACGCGCGTCCTGGCCGGGCGGGCGGCCGGCGTCGGGGTGGGACGGGGCTTGGCCTGCGTGTGCTCCGGAGGCGATGCCTTGGCGCGGACCGTCACCCGTTCGCGAGCCTTCTCAGGCTCGGGCGGCAGGTGCGGGGTGGTTGGCGCGTTCCAGGGCCAGGCCAGGCGGCGGTGGGTGCCGCGGCGGCGGCCGGTGATGCGGAGGGAGAGCACGACGGTCATGAGCACCATCGCGGTCAGCAGCGCGGGCGGCGTGCCCAGGACATCTAAAGGCGACCCCTGCCCGGTCTCCACGCGCGGTGCCGCTACGAAGGGCCGCTCGGTCGAGCGGATCTCCCCGAGCTTGTCGGCACCGGCCTTGACCAGGCGCGGGATGCCGTAGCCGACGACCTTGTCCGTCTCCCGCGTCTTGCGCTTGAGCCAGATCCGGTCCACGTTCGCCTCGATCGTGTGGATCTTCTTTCCGCTGACGCTTTCCACGATTCCCACGTGGTCGATGCCCTTGTAGCTCTTGCCGCCCTTCCAGTCGAAGAAGACGAGCGCACCCGGCTCGGGCTTCTGCGTCCACGCCCCCTGTTTCATGAACCAGGCGGCATGTGAGGGCGTCCAGGCGAACTCGCCCACATATTGGCTGAGGCCGGCTCTGTCCGCGGCCCAGGCGAGGAACATGTCGCACCACGGCCCGTTGCGGTACTGGGTGTCTTGGACGCGATCCGCATACCACTGTCCGAACTTGGTGAACTGGCCGTTCTTCTCCTTGTAGCCGAGTTCCTGCCGCACCGTCTTCAGCAGCTCGTCCGCGATCGGGTCCAGGGTGACTCCTCCCAGAAAACCGACAAATCACGATGGACTGTAGTAGTGCCATCGGGAAATTGCGCGAATCACTCGGAAAGTGTCGTGCTATTAGCCAATATTTCGGTTTTGTGACTGGTGAGGCAGGTGAGACTGATGATCACTCCTGTTACGCGCCGGCCCCCACGCGGTAGACGGCCACCTCGCCCGCGCCCGGCGCGACCACGTCGGCCACGATCACGGTCACGTTGTCCGGCGAGCCGCCCTCGTTGGCCAGATCGATCAGCCGCTGGACGGCCGCGCCCGGGTCTGCCACCGTGGTCAGGACCTCGTGCAGAACCTCGGGACCGAGTACGGTCGTGAGACCGTCGGAGCAGAGGAGGTAGCGGTCATCGGGCTCGGACTCGCGCAGCGCCATGTCAGGCTCCGCCCTGCCCTCGCTGCCCAGCACCCGCAGCACCATCGAACGCCGGGGATGCACGGCGGCCTGGTCCTCGGTTATCCGCCCTTCGTCCACCATCGACTGCACAAGTGTGTGATCCTTGGTCATCTGGTAGAGAGCACCATCGCGAAGCAAGTATCCGCGGGAGTCACCGAGATGAGCCAGGGCGAACCGGTAGCCGTCCCACAGCATGGCGGTCACCGTGGTCCCCATCCCCCTGCGCGCGGGGTCGATGTCGGCCAGCTCGACCAGCCTGCGTGCCGCCTCGTGCACGGCGCCCTCCAGGGCCGCCTCGAGGTCGGCGCCCGTCTCGGGAAGCGTGGCATCCAGCTCGCGCATGACGGCGATCGCCGCCGAGCTCGCCAGCTCGCCGGCCGCGTGTCCACCCATCCCGTCGGCCACCACGAGCAGCCGGCCACTCGCATAGCCGGAGTCCTCGTTCTGCTCCCTGCGGCGGCCCACGTCTGATCCGGCGGCATAGCGGATGTTGTGCTTCATACCCAGCAGTAAATCATTGGTTGAAAGACTTCACAAGCAGATGCGCTGAAGACTCTTGTGAACTACTGTGGGCACCATGAGCCACGACCCGACCGTCAACGCCGGGGACATCGCCCGGCTCGCCGGTGTCGGGCGTGCCGCGGTGAGCAACTGGCGCCGTCGCCACGACGACTTCCCCGCTCCCATCGGCGGTACGGCCAACCAGCCCCTCTTCTCGCTCCGGCAGGTCGAGTCCTGGCTACGTCGCTATGGGAAGTCCTACCAGGTCTCTCTGGGAGATCGGGTGTGGCAACGCCTGAAAGCCGCGGGCGATTTGCGTCTGGGCGAGCTGGTGGCCCAGGCCGGCGCCCTGCTGACCCGCCCGGCCGCGGGTCCCCAATCGCCCGAGGGCGGACTTGAGCCGGAGCTGGCCGAGCTCGTCCTGGAGCTGGCCGAGCAGCTCGGCGCGCTGACGGCGTACGAGTTCCTCTGCGAGCGCTACCTCGAAGCGCACTCGCGCCAGCTCTCCGTGACCCGCGAGGACGTGGCCGGGCTCATGGTCAGCCTGGTACGGCCGGGTGGCTCGACGATCCTCGACCCGGCCTGCGGCGTCGGCACGCTGCTCCTCGCCTCCACCCACGACCAGCACGCCCAGGCGGAGCCGGGGGCGGCCAGGATGCTCGGTCAGGAGCTCAGCGAGACCTCGGCGGCCATCACCGCCTCCAGGCTCCGGCTGCGCGGCATCGAGGCCCAGGTCGTGGCCGGCGACTCGATGCGCGACGACGGGTTCGCCGGCGAGCGGGCCGACGCCGTGGTGTGCGATCCGCCGTTCAACGAGCGGGCCTGGGGCTACGAGGAGCTGACCGGCGACCCGCGCTGGGAGTACGGCCTGCCGCCGCGCGGCGAGCCGGAGCTGGCCTGGGTGCAGCACTGCCTCACCCACGTCAAGCCGCGTGGCCTGGTCGCCATTCTCATGCCGCCGGCCGCCGCCAGCCGCAAGGCGGGCCGCCGCATCCGGGCCAACCTGCTGCGCGCGGGCGCCCTGCGGGCCGTCATCGCGTTGCCCGGGTCTGACCTCTGGCTGCTGCGCCGGCCCGCGGCGGGCGAGCGGCCGCCGTCCGAGGTGCTGATCCTCGACGCCGCGGCCGACCTGGCGAGCGTCGAGCCGGCCTGGGAGGCGTACCTGGAGGACCGTTCCGACCAGACCGTGCGCATCATCGACCTGCTGGCCGACGAGGTCGACATGACCCCGGCCCGCCACCAGCGGCGCGACGACGTCGGCAAGGCGTATGCCGAGGCCCGCGACCGTTTCATGGCCGCCGCCTCGGCGCCGCCCGACCTGCAGGTCCTGGAGCAGCCGCTCGACCAGCCCGCGACCACGCTGGGCGACCTGATCAAGGAAGGCCTGGTGACCACGTCGCAGGCCCCGCCCAAGATGGCCGCGGACGGCGGCGAGGTGCCCGTGCTGACCTCCGACGACGTGCTCAACGGCACGCCGCCGTCCGGCTCCACCACCATGCAGCAGGGGCTGATCGCGATCCGCCCCGGGGACGTGGTGGCCTCCTACTCAAGCGTGCGCGTGATGCCCGACGGCGGGGGCGCGGTGCTGGGGCCCCATCTGACGCTCTACCGGGTGGACGCGCGCCGGCTGGACCCCGACTTCCTGGCGGGCTTCCTGCGCGCCGCCGGCGGGCGGGCGACCACCGGCTCCAGCCGGTTCGACGTGCGCCGCACCCGGTTGCCGCGCCTGTCGCTGAAGGAGCAGAAGGCGTACGGGGACGCCTTCCGGCAGCTCGCCGTGCTCGAGGACGCCATCCGCGAGACCTCGACGCTGGGGCAGGCGCTGATCAGGCTCGGCCTCGACGGCCTCGCCGACGGCCACCTCCACCCACCTGCCCATGGCCTCACTTCGTGAGGCTGGCTCGGTCGCTCCGAGCCGCCGCCTTCCCTCGCGGGCTCATGGCCTCACTCCCTGAGCCGACGGCACGCCGTCGCCTGACGGTGTAGTTTTTTCCCGAAGGCTGCTGGGAGGGGCGGAATGGTCATCGGCGACCGCTATGTGCTCGACGACCTCCCTCTCGGGCAAGGCGGCATGGGCGCCGTCTACGCGGGCCACGACCGCCACCTCGACCGCCGGGTGGCGGTGAAGCTGCTCAGGCTGCCCAGCGGGCACGATCACGAGCTGGAGCGCAGGTTCATCCGCGAGGCCCGCATCCTGGCCCGGCTGGAACATCCCGGCGCGCCGGTGCTCTACGACTTCGGCACCCACGAGCAGCGGCTCTACCAGGTGATGCAGTTCATCGAGGGCGTCACCGTGGCCGACGTGGTCAGCGAGCACGGCCCGCTGCCCGTCTCGTGGGCCGCCGCGATCGCGGCCCAGGCGTGTGCCGTGCTGTCGGCGGCCCACGCCCTGGCGATCTGCCACCGCGACCTCAAGCCCACCAACCTGATGCTCTGCCCCGACGGCAGCGTGAAGGTGCTCGACTTCGGGCTGGCCATGCTGCGGGACGCCGACGTCACCACGTTCACGAGGATCGGACAGATCCTGGGCACGCCGGCGTACATGGCTCCCGAGCAGATCCAGCACGGCGTCGCCGAGCCGCGCAGCGACCTCTACTCGCTCGGCTGCGTGCTGCACGAGATGCTGACCGGGCGCCAGCTGTTCACCGGCCCCACCGACTACATGGTCTTCGAGAAGCAGGTCAAGGAGCGCCCGCCGGCCATCCCCGGGCTGCCCCGCGAGCTGGGCGCGCTGCTGTCGCAGCTGCTGGAGAAGCAGCCGGGCGACCGGCCCGCCGACGCGAACGAGCTGTACGAGCGGCTCGACCCGTTCGCCGTAGAGCTGCCCGTATTGCCCGGATTCCTCACCGAGGCCCCGAGCCCCGGCCGCATGTACGCCCGCATGGCGGGCCGCGCGCTCAACGCGTGAACGCGCTCTCTCGCTAAGCCGGATCGTTATTCAATTCCCCGTTGACAGCCTGGCACGAGCGCCGCGACTCTCTTGAGAGAGCGCTCTCTCACACCTCGCAAGCACCGACCAAGGAGGGTTCCATGACCCCTCGCGTCCGGCGATTCGCCATGCCCTTGATCACCGCGTCCCTGCTCGCCCTGGCGACGGCCTGCGGTGGCGGAGGCGGTAGCGGGAGCACCGCCACGCAGAGCGCCAAGCCGGGAGAGAAGATCAAGCTCACCGTCGGCCTCTTCGGCGACTTCGGCTTCAAACCGCTCTACGAGGAGTACAAGAAGACCCACCCCGACATCGAGATCGTCGAGAACGTCACGCAGTTCAACGACCACCACACCAACCTCGTCAAGCGGCTGGCCACGAACGCCGGCGCCGGGGACGTCGAGGCGGTCGAGGTCGGCTACATCAGCACGTTCACCGCCCAGCCGGGCAAGTTCGTCGATCTCAAGCAGTACGGGCTCGACAAGCGGCAGCCCGACTACCTCGACTGGAAGTGGCAGCAGGGCCTCAGCAAGGACGGCACGCAGGTGCTCGGCCTCGGCACCGACGTGGGCGGGCTGGCCATGTGCTACCGCAAGGACCTGTTCAAGAAGGCCGGGCTGCCGACCGGCCGGACCGAGGTGGCGGCCCTCTGGCCGACGTGGGAGCAGTACATCGCGACCGGCAAGAAGTTCGCCACGGCGAACGTGGCGGGCGCGAAGTTCGTGGACTCCCCCGGCGAGATCTTCCGCGCCATGGTCAACCAGGCCCCCGTCGGCCTGTACGACGCCCAGGACCACATCATCGCGGCCTCGAACCCCGACGTGAAGAAGGCCTGGGACCTGTCCAACCAGCTCACCCAGGAGGGCCTGACCGCCAAGCTGGCGGCCTTCACGCCGCCGTGGAACACCGGCTTCGCCAAGGGCTCGTTCGCCACGATCATCTGCCCGGCCTGGATGACCGGCTTCATCCAGGAGCAGGCCAAGGACTCGGCCGGCAAGTGGGACATCGCGACCGTGCCCGGCGGCTCCGGCAACAGCGGCGGCTCGCACCTCATGGTGCCCAGGCAGAGCAAGCACCCGAAGGAGGCCGCCGAGCTGATCGACTTCCTGACCTCGAAGGACAACCAGGCCAAGGTGTTCAAGGAGGAGGGAACGTTCCCGTCGATCCCGGCCCTGTACGACGACCCGTCGATCCAGAACTTCACCAAGCCGTTCTTCGGCGACGCCCCCATCGGCAAGATCTACTCCGACGCCGCCAAGGCGCTCAAGCCGCAGCATCTCGGCCCCAAGGAGGCCGACGTGCGCACGGCCATCGGCAACGGGCTCGGCCGCGTGGAGCAGGGCAAGCAGACGCCTGACGAGGCGTGGGCCCAGGTGCTCGAGGACGTCAAGAAGATCAAATGAGCACCCTTCCCCTCGCGGTCTCGCGACGGCGTAGGCGCAGCGTGCGGCACACCCTCGACCTGAGGGTGTCGCCGTACGCCTACGTGGCGCCGTTCTTCCTGCTCTTCTGCGCCTTCGGGCTGTTCCCGCTGGTCTACACGGCCTGGGTGAGCCTGCACGAGTGGTCGCTGCTGTCGGAGACCCAGACGTTCGTCGGGCTGGACAACTACTCGGCGCTGCTGAGCGACGGGTACTTCTGGAACGCCACGTTCAACACCCTGTCCATCGGCGTGCTCTCGACCGTGCCGCAGCTCATGCTGGCCATCTGGCTGGCGCACCTGCTCAACCGGCGGCTGCGCTTCCAGACGCTGTTCCGGGTCGCGCTGCTGCTGCCCAACGTCACGAGCGTGGTGGCGGTCGTGGTCATCTTCAGCCAGCTCTTCGGCCGGGACTTCGGCCTGATCAACTGGGTGCTCTCGTGGTTCGGCGCCGGCAGGATCGACTGGGCGGCCGGCACCGCGACCTCGCACATCGCCCTCTCCGTGATGATCATGTGGCGCTGGACCGGCTACAACGCGCTGATCTTCCTGGCCGCCATGCAGGCCGTGCCGCGCGAGCTGTACGAGGCCGCCACCATCGACGGCGCGAGCGGCTTCACACAGCTCCGCAAGATCACGATTCCGATGATCCGGCCGACGATCGTCTTCGTGGTCATCGTCTCGACGATCGGCGCCATGCAGATCATCGCCGAGCCCCTGCTGTTCGGGCAGAGCAGCGGCGGCGGGGGCGGCATCGCCACCGGCGGGCCCGACCGGCAGTTCCAGACCCTGGCGCTGTTCGTCTACGAGCAGGGCTTCGCGAACTCGACGTTCGACTTCGGCTACGCCTCGGCCGCGTCCTGGCTGATGTTCCTGGCCGTGGTGATCGTCGCGCTGGTCAACTTCCTGATCACCCGGAGCTGATATGAGGCTGCGTTATCTGACCCTGACCGCGGTGGCCTTCTTCTCGGCCTTCCCGCTCTACTACAGCGTCGTCGTGGCCTCCCGGCACAACTCGGCGCTGGCCCAGGTGCCGCCGCCGCTGATCCCCGGCGGGAACTTCTTCGCCAACGTCTCCCGGGTCTTCGACACCGTCCCCTTCGGGCTCGCGCTGGTCAACTCCGTCGTCGTGGCCGGGTCGATCTCGATCGCGGTGATGTTCTTCTCGACGCTGGCCGGGTTCGCCTTCGCCAAGCTGAAGTTCAGGGGCAGGAACATCATGCTCGTGATCACCGTGGCCACCATGATGGTCCCGGCGCAGCTCGGCATCATCCCGCTCTACATGCTCATGGTGAAGCTGGAGTGGACCGGCACCAACTACGCGCTGATCGTCCCGGCGCTGGTCAACGCGTTCGGCGTGTTCTTCATGACCCAGTACCTGTCGCGGGCCCTGCCCAACGAACTGCTGGAGGCGGGCCGGGTGGACGGATGCTCGACGTGGGGGCTGTTCTGGCACGTCGTGCTGCCCGCCGCCCGTCCGGCGGCGGCGGTGCTCGGCATGCTGACGTTCATGTCGGCCTGGAACGACTACTTCTGGCCGCTGGTCGTGCTGAACCCCGACAACCCGACGGTCCAGGTGGCGCTGTCCACGCTGGCCAGCGGCTACGTCAACGACTACGTGCTCGGGCTGGCCGGGACGGCGATCGGCACGCTCCCGCTCGTGGCCGTCTTCGCCCTGTTCGGCAGGCAAATCATCGGTGGAATCATGCAAGGAGCTGTTAAGGGATGATCTTTCCCGAGGAGTTCGTCTGGGGTGCCGCGACGGCCTCGTACCAGATCGAGGGGGCGGTGAAGGAGGACGGGCGGGGCCAGTCGATCTGGGACACCTTCTCCCACACCCCCGGGAACGTGGCGGACGGCGACACCGGCGACGTGGCCTGCGACCACTACCACCGCTACCGCGAGGACGTCGGGCTGATGCGCGAGCTGCGGCTGGCGGCCTACCGGTTCTCGGTCGCGTGGCCGCGCGTCCAGCCGGACGGCGCCGGCCCGGTCAACCCGCGCGGGCTGGCGTTCTACGACCGGCTCGTGGATGAGCTACTCGCCGCCGAAATTTCGCCTTATGTGACGCTTTATCACTGGGATCTTCCCCAAGCTCTCGAAGACCGTGGTGGCTGGACAAATCGCGATACGGCCTACCGGTTCGCTGACTACGCCCAGGCCGTCCACGACCGGCTCGGCGACCGGGTGGGCGACTGGACCACGCTCAACGAGCCGTGGGTGTCGGCCTTCCTCGGCTACGGCAACGGCGTGCACGCGCCGGGCCGCCGCGACCCGGCCGACGCCCTGCGCTCGGCGCACCACCTGCTGCTCGGCCACGGGCTGGCCGCGCGGCGGCTGCGCGAGTCCGGGGCGCGCAGCCTCATGCTGGTGGTCAACTCCTCCCCGGTGCTCACCCCCGCCCAGGTCAACGACCCTTCGGCGGTGGCCGGCGAGGCGGACGCGGCCGTCGCCGACCGCGTCCACGCGCTGCTGACCAGGCAGTTCCTCGACCCGGCGGTGCACGGCACGTACCCGCTGGAAATTCTGGAGGCGGCGGCGCGCAACGGCGGGACGGACCACGTCCTGGACGGCGACCTCGCGCTGATCAACGCGCCGATCGACCTGGTCGGCGTCAACTACTACAACCCGTGCGTGGTCGAGTCGGGTCCGGGGCTGCCGGCCGACGCGGCGTGGCCGGGCTCCGAGGGCGTCAGGTTCACGGCGGCGGACACGCCGACGACCGCGATGGGCTGGCCGATCGTGCCGGACGGCCTGTCCCGGCTGCTCGTACGGCTCTCGCGGGACTATCCGCAGGTCGGCCTCATGGTCACGGAGAACGGCGCGGCCTTCGACGACGTCGTGGAGGACGGCCGCGTGCACGACGACGAGCGGGTGGCGTACCTGGAGGGTCACCTGCGCGAGGTGCACCGGGCCATCGGGGCGGGCGCGGATCTGCGCGGATATCTGGTCTGGTCGCTGCTCGACAACTTCGAGTGGGCCGAGGGCTACCGGCGCCGGTTCGGCATCGTGCACGTCGACTACGCGACACAGGCCAGGGTCCTCAAGGACAGCGCTCTCTGGTACAGAGACGTCATCACCAGGAACGGCCTGTAGATTTTTTCCGTGCTCTCCCACTTGATGCAGTCATGAGACGCCCGACCCTCGAGGCGGTCGCCGCCCGGGCGGGGGTCTCGCGCGCCACCGCCTCCCGGGTCGTCAACGGCCAGACGACGGTGGCGCCCCACATCCGCGACGCCGTGCAGCGCGCGATCGACGAGCTGGGCTACGTGCCCAACTCGGCCGCGCGCAGCCTGGTCACCCAGCGCACCGACTCGATCGCCCTGGTCGTCAGCGAGCCGGGCACCCGGGTCTTCTCCGAGGACCCGATGTTCTCCACGGCGATCAGGTCGGCGTCGGTGGCGCTCGAGGCGGTGAACAAGCAGGTCGTGCTCATGCTGGCCTCCTCCGCCAAGAGCCACGCCCGGGTGGAGCGTTACATCGCGGGCGGGCACGTGGACGGGGTCATGCTGATCTCCATGCACGGCGCCGACCCGCTGCCGGCCGCGCTGTCGCGCCTGCGCGTCCCCGTGGTCTCCTACGGGCGGCCCGCCGTCCCCGTGGAGATGCCGTACGTCGACAACGACAACGTCGGCGGAGCGGAGATCGGGGTCCGGCACCTGGTGGAGACGGGACGGCGCCGGATCGCCACGATCGCGGGCCCGCAGGACATGATCGGCGGCCAGGACCGGCTGGCCGGCTACCGCAACGTGCTGCGCGACTCCGACCTCAGGTCGATCGTGGCGATCGGCGACTTCACCCGGGAGTCGGGCGCGATCGCCATGCGGCAGCTCCTGCGCGACGACCCCGACCTGGACGCCGTCTTCGTGGCCAACGACCTGATGGCCGTCGGCGCCCTGCAGTCGCTGCGACAGTCCGGGCGCCGGGTGCCCGACGACGTGGCCGTGGTCGGCTTCGACGACATCGAGGCGGCCAAATACACCGAGCCGCCGCTGACGACGCTCAGGCACCCGGTGGCCGAGCAGGCGGCGGCCATGGTCGGGCTCCTGCTCGGGCTGTTCGAGGGCGGCCCGGCCGAGCCGGTGATCATGCCGACGGAGCTGGTGATCAGGGAATCCGCCTAAGTGATCCCGGCAGTGGCCGCCGCCGTCTCCCTGGCCGAGGAGCACGGCATCCGAGTGGTGGATCCGGTGGTCCTCAACGACTCGTTCAACCTCCGGGTCCACCTGCGCCCGGCGCCGATCGTGGCGCGGGTGCCGACGGTGACCGCGCTGGGGCGGGCCCGGCCCGCCGACGCGTTGCGGCGGGAGCTTGACGTCGTGTCCTACCTGCACGGGCAGGGCGTGCCGGTCGTGCCGCCGAGCGACCTGCTGCCCGCCGGGCCGCATCTGCGCGACGGGGTCGCACTCTCCTTCTGGAGGCACGTCGAGCACGACCCCGGCCATCAGCCGAGCCCGGAGGCGGCCGGGCGGGCGCTCGCCGAGCTGCACGAGGCGCTCCGGGGCTTTCCCGGCGGGCTGCCCTACCTCGGGCCGGTGCTCGACGAGCCGCTGCGGCTGCTGGAGCTGCTCGACGGGGAGGTCCCGCCCGACGTGCTGGCGCGGCTACGGGACGCGCACGCGGGCCTGGCCGAACGGCTGGCGGGCCGGACGGCGCAGGCCGTCCACGGGGACGCGCACCCCGGCAACCTCCTCGCCACCCCCGCCGGGCTGCTCTGGAACGACTTCGAGGAGAGCATGGCCGCGCCCGTCGAGTGGGATCTGGCCTGCCTGCTGCGTACGAAGCGGCTCGACGGCCGGGCGGCCGTCCGGGCCTACGGGCACGATCCCGACGATCCCGAGCTGCGGGAGTTCCTGGCGGCGCGCGGGCTGCAGGGGACGCTGTGGATGCTCGTCAGGGCGCTGCGGCTGCCCGCCGGGGCCGCCGACGCCCAGGCGGCCCTGGAGGCGTGGCTCCGGGACCCCAGCGGCGCCACCCGCTAGACCGGGACCGCTCCCCGCCGCCCCCCGGACCGGGACCGCTCCCCGCCACCCCCGGACCGGGACCGCTCGCCGCCACCCCCGGACCGGGACCGCTCCCCCGCCGGACGCTAGACCGGGACCACGCCGCCGCGCGGGCCGAGGAAGTAGCCGCCGGTGACGTCCAGGACGTGTCCGGTGATCCACCGGGACTCCTCGCCGGCGAGCAGCGCCACGGCGTCCGCGATGTCCTCCGGGCGGCCGATGCGGCCCAGGGCCGTCACCTCGGTGACCGCGCGCTCGGCGGTGCCGTCGTCCTCGCGGAGCCAGGTGTTCATGTCCGTCTCCGTGACGCCCGGCGAGACGGTGTTCACGGTGATGTTCCGCTCGCCGAGGAGAGGCGCCAGGCTGAAGCCCAGCGTGTCCAGGGCTCCCTTGGTCATCGAGTAGACGAGGTCCGGGAGGGCGATGCGGACGACGGCCGAGGAGATGTTGATGATCCGGCCGCCGTCGTTCAGGAGCGGGAGGGCGCGTTCGATGATGAAGTACGGCGCCCGCACGTTCACCGCGAAGACCCGGTCGAACTGCTCCTCGGTCACCGTGCCCAGCACCCCGGCGAGGATGGCGGCGTTGTTGACCAGGATGTCCAGCCGCTCCTCGCGGATGCCCTCGAACAACGCGTCCACGCCGTCCTCGAATGCCGCCTTCACCGCGTACGCCTGCCCGCCCGCGCCCTCGATCGCGGCCACCGTCTTCTGGGCCAGGTCGTCGTTGCGGGCGTAGTGGACGATCACGCGGGCACCGTCGGCGGCCAGGCGCTCGGCGATGGCCCGCCCGATTCCGCGCGACGCTCCGGTTACCAATGCTGTCTTTCCCGACAAATCTCTCATGCGTCCCATCGTGGGTCGCGGCTCCCACGGCCGTCCAAGACCGGCTGTTATAGCTTTTTGCTATGGATACCCATATTCGGGATCTCAGGTATTTCGTGGCGGTCGCCGAAGAGCTGAGCTTCACCAGAGCGGCGGCCGAGCGGCTCTTCGTCTCGCAGCCCTCGCTGAGCAGGCAGATCAGGCAGCTGGAGCTGTCGATGCGGGCCAAGCTGTTCGAGCGCGACCGCCGTACCGTGGCGTTGACGGCGGCGGGGGCGGCGCTGCTGCCCGAGGCTCGGCGGATCATCGAGCAGTGGGAGGGCGCGCAGCGGGCGGTGGCCGCGGTGCGCGACGAGCGGACGCTGGTCGTCGGGTTCCAGACGCGGATCGGGCGCGGGCTCGTACCGTCCATCTCCTGTGCGCTGACCGGCTGGGACCTGCGCTTCCGTCAGGTGCCGTGGAGCGACCCCACCGTGGGGCTGGGCGACGGCCAGGTCGACGTGGCCGTCGCGTGGCTGCCCATGCCGGGTCACGGCGAGTACGACTGGACGGTGGTCAGCACGGAGGAGCGCTGGGTGGCGCTGCCCGCCGCCCATCCGCTGGCCGCCCGCTCCGAGGTCACGCTCGCCGACCTGGCCGGGGAGGCGTTCGTGGCGCTGCCGGTCTCCGCCGGACCCATGCGGGACTTCTGGCTGGCCACCGACCAGCGGGCGGCGCCCGCCGTGGTGGGGGCGGAGGCGGAGACGGCCGAGGAGGCGTTCGAGCTGGTCGCGACCGGGCGGGCCGTGATGCTGGTCTCGGCCGGGAACGCCGCGCTTTACCGGCGCGACGACGTGGTCAGCAGGCCCGTGGCGGGGCTGCCGCCGAGCAGGCTGGCCGTCGTCTGGCGGCGCGGCGACCGGCGGCCGGCCGTGCGGAGGCTGGTGGACGCGGTCGTCACGTGCATGTGCGCCACCTGATCGGCCGCGCGGCGTGGAGAGCGGCCTCTCGGTGGCCTGTGCCTCGCGCCGGCCGCCGCCGGGGAGGTCGTGCCGCGGTCAGTCCCGGGTGAGCCAGGCCGTGGTGTCGGGGGGCAGGGCGCCGTCCTCCAGGGCGCCGCTGGCCAGGAGGAGCTGGCCCGCGGGTAGCGGCACCGGGTCGGAGCCCAGGTTGGTGGCGCTCGTCAGGCCCGAGTCCCTGGTGAAGGCCAGGACCTCGCCGCCCGTCGGGAGCCAGGTCAACGTGCCGTCCCCCAGCAGGTCGCGGCGCAGGCCCAGGGCCGTCCGGTAGAGGTTGAGCATCGAGCCCAGGTCCGTGCGCTGGGCCTCGGCGGTCAGCTTCCGCCACGCCTCCGGCTGCGGCAACCACGGCGTGCCCGCGCCGAAGCCGAACGGGGGCTCCTCGCCCGACCACGGCAGCGGCACGCGGCAGCCGTCCCGGCCCGGGTTCGCGCCGCCCGACCTGGCGTACATCGGGTCCTGGCGGAGCTCGTCCGGGAGGTCCTCGACCTCGGGCAGGCCCAGCTCCTCTCCCTGGTAGACGTACACGGAGCCGGGGAGCGCCATGGCCAGCAGGGCCGCCGCCCTGGCCCGCCGGTAGCCGAGCTCCAGGTCGGACGGGGTGCCGTGGAGGCGGCCGCCGTGCGCGAACGTGGTGTCGGCGCGGCCGTACCGGGTGACCGGGCGCGTCACGTCGTGGTTCGACAGCACCCACGTCGGCGGGGCGCCGATGGGGGTGTGGGTGGCGAGGGTCAGGTCGATGACCCTGCGCAGCTCGGCCGGGTCCCACGGGCAGGACAGGAAGTCGAAGTTGAAGGCCGTGTGGAGCTCGTCGGGCCGGAGATAGCGCGCGAAACGCTCCTGGTCGGGGAGCCAGACCTCCCCGATCAGGATGCGCTCGCCGTACTCGTCGGCCACCTCGCGCCACCGGCGGTAGACGTCGTGGACCTCGTCGAGGTCTTCGTACTTCGTGTCCGACTTGATCAGCAGGGCGGCGGAGTCGATGCGCACGCCGTCCACGCCGCGGTCGAACCAGAACCGCAGCACGTCCTCGAACTCCCGGTGGACCTCGGGATTGGTCCAGTTGAAGTCCGGCTGCTCCGGGGCGAACAGGTGCAGGTACCACTGGCCGTCGGGGACCTGGGTCCAGGCCGAGCCGCCGAAGATGGACTGCCAGTCGTTCAGCGGCTCGTCGGCGAACCAGAAGCGGTCCCGCGCCGCGGGGTCCTCCAGGGCCTCCTTGAACCAGGCGCTCTCCGTGGAGCTGTGGTTCGGCACCACGTCGATGATGACCTTGATGTCGAGCTCGTGCGCCTCCTCGACGAACCGCTCGGCCTCGGACAGCGTGCCGAAGACCGGCTCGATGTCCCGGTAGTCGGCCACGTCGTAGCCCCCGTCGGCCATCGGCGACGGGTACCACGGGTTCAGCCAGATGGCGTCGATCCCGAGATCCTTCAGGTACGGCAGGCGGGAGCGCAGGCCGGCCAGGTCGCCGATCCCGTCACCGTTCCCGTCGGCGAAGCTACGCAGGTAGACCTGGTAGATCGCGGCCCCCCGCCACCACGTTTGCGACATGCGCTCATCCCTTGATGCTTCCGGCGGTGAGCCCCGCCATGATGTGTCGTTGGAAGACGAAGAAGACGATGATCATTGGGATACTGGCGATGACCAGACCGCCCATGATCTGGTTCTGGGTCACCGCGCCCGCCGTCTGCGACAGGCCCACGCTGATCGTCATCTTCTCGCTGTCGGTCATGACCAGCAGCGGCAGGACGAAGTCCTTGAACGCGGTGACGATCGTGAAGATGGAGACCACGCCCAGGATCGGCCTGGAGACCGGCAGCACGACCGACCAGAGCACCCGCAGCGGGCCCGCGCCGTCGATCTGGGCCGCCTCGATCAGCTCGCGCGGGATCGAGTCGAAGAACCGCTTGAGCAGGAAGATGTTGAAGCCGTTCGCCGCCGCCGGGAACCACAGGCCCCAGGCGTTGTTGAGCAGCCCGAGGTCCACGATCGTGACGTAGAGCGGGATGAGGATGACCATGGGCGGGATCATCAGCGTGGCCAGCATCGCGCCGAGGATCACGTTGCCGAACATCGGGCGCAGCTTCGACAGCGCGTACGCGGCCGTGACGTCCACCGCCATGGAGAACAGCCACGCGCCCAGCGAGTAGTACGCGGTGTTGGCCAGCAGCGTGCCGATGTCGAACAGGTCCCAGGCCTCGAAGAACGCGTCCAGCGCCGGGTCGGCCGGGACGAGCGACGGCGGCATCTGGGCGATCTCCTCCGGCGTCTTCATGGCGCCGGTGACCATCCAGTAGAGCGGGAAGACGAAGGCCAGCGTGAAGACCACGATGACCGCGACCAGCACCAGCCAGTAGATCCGCCGGCCCCACCTGCTGTTGAGCTGGTGCGGCGAGACGATCGTGCGGAACTGCACCTGGATCGGCTTGGGCGGCCTTCGCCGGCGCTTCGGCCGCGCCCTGCCGGGCGGCTCGGACACCGGAGCCCGCCTGTGTTCGGTCGCCGTCATGCCGGGTCCTCACGGGTCGTCCTGAGCTGGAAGGCCGCGAAGACGAGGAGCGCGAGCATGAGGAGCATGCCGAGCGCGCCCGCCTGGCCGTAGTTCATCTGCGAGAACGCGAACTGGTACATCAGGTACGCGACGCTCACGGTCGCGTTCTCCGGGCCGCCGCCGGTCAGCATGTACGGCTCGATGAACACCTGCATGGTCGCCACGATCTGCAGCATCAGCATGAGCAGCAGGATCAGCCGGGTCTGCGGGATCGTGACGTGCCTGATCCGCTTGAGGATCCCGGCCCCGTCGAGCTCGGCGGCCTCGTACAGCTCGGGCGGGATGTTCTGCAGCGCCGCCAGGTAGATCAGCGTCGCGCTGCCCATGTTCATCCAGGTCGAGACGAGGACCAGGGAGATCAGGGCGGTCGACGACGAGTCTAGCCAGGCCAGCGGCGGCAGGTGGAAGAAGTCCAGGACCTGGTTGAACAGCCCGGGCCCCGGATCGTAGAACCACCTGAACAGCAGCACCGCCACGATCGGCGGCAGCATGACCGGCAGGTAGACCACGAACCGCAGGTAGGCCCGGGCGTGGCGCAGCTCGTTGAGGACGAGCGCGACGACGAACGGCACGGCATAGCCGCACAGCAGCGCGAGCAGCGTGAACTCCACGGTGTTCAGCCAGGCCTCGCCGAAGGCCGGGTCCTGCACCGCCACCTCGAAGTTGTCCAGCCCCACCCAGGTGGGCGGGTTGATCAGGTCGGTCTTCTGGAAGCTCAGAATGAACTCCCTGACCATCGGATACCAGGCGAACACCGTGAAACAGAACAGGGCCGCGCAGAGGAACCCGTAGGCCGTCAGGTTGCGCCGCAAGATTGCCATCAAGGTCAGCCCTTGGCCGCCAGCATGGAGTTCGCCTTGGTCTCGGCGTCCGACAGGAGCTGGTCGACGCCGGCGTCCTTACGGCTCAGCACCCCCGACATGACCACGTCGAGGATGGCGTACAGCTCCTGCGCGTGCACCGGCTCGGCCTTCGGCGGGATCGTCGCGGCGGCCTGCACGTACGGCGCGTAGTTCGCGACCGGCAGCGAGGCGTTCTTCTCGCGGTCGGCCTGGATGGCCTTGCCCGTCGCCGAGTCGCCGTAGACGGCGTTGTCGGGCACGCCGACCGGGTTGCCGATGGCCTTGCCGCGGGCGAAGTCGAAGCGGCCCTTGCCGACGGTGTTGTAGCGGAAGTCGAGCCACTCCAGGCCCGCCTTGGCCTCCTCGGGGGTGGCCTTCGGGTTGATCATGAACGCTTCGCCGCCGCTCAGCGACGCCTTGGCCTCGGGGAAGCCGGTGATGCCGTAGTCGGCGACGTTGCCCTTGAACTTGTTGACCACGTCGGTGACCACGTCGGGCGCGCCCAGCATCATGCCGACCTTGCCGCTGCCCATGGCCATCATGAGCGACTCCCAGCCGACCAGGAGCTTGTTGCCCATGCTGTTGTCGACCCAGCGCATGTCGTGCAGGTTCTGCAGCACGGCCTTGCCCTCGGGCGAGTTGAACGCGGCCTTCTTGTTGTCGGGGGTCAGGATGCTGCCGCCGCGGCCGTAGATGGCCTGGGTGAAGTGCCAGCCGCCGGTGTTGCCGCCGGAGTACTCGCCGTAGCCGACGTAGCCGGGGCCGAGCGCGGCGATCTTCTTGGCCGCCTCGCGGACCTCGGCCCACGTCTTGGGCGGGGTGTCGGGGTCGAGCCCGGCCTTGGTGAACAGGGCGCGGTTGTAGACCAGGCCGACGCCGTAGTGGACGTTCGGCACTCCGTACACCTTGCCGTCCTTGGTCACCAGCTCGCGCACGTCGGGGCGCAGGTCGTTCCAGTTCTTGATGGCGCTGGTGTACTGCGTGATGTCGAGCGCCTGGCCCTGGCCGATGACGTCGTCGTAGTTCGTCACCGGGACCACGAAGACGGTCTCCATCTGGCCGCCGGCCAGCTTGGGGCCGAACGTCTTGGGGTCGAAGCAGGGCTGCTGGTCCGTGCTCTTGACCGTCACGCCCGGGTGCGCCTTCATGAACGTGGCCACGTCGTCGTCCCAGGCCTGGCGCTCCTTCGGCGCGGACTTGGCGGGCTGGCAGGCCACCGTGATCGTCACGGCCTTGGCGCCGGCTCCGGCCGACGGGGTGGCGGGGTTGCCGGAGCCGCAGGCTGTGGCTGAGAGGCCGAGCACGGATACGAGCAAGAGCCCAGTGGATCTCCGCATGGTCTGACCCTTCTGATGCGAGGTGCCCACACCATAGGATCGAGGACGGATGTTCGCAATATTTCGACTGCATATTGCAAGATAACGACTGGATTAAGCGCAGCCCGCCCCAGGGAAGGCCGGGCTCCTAATCCGCCGCGCGGGCGCGGGCGGTGGAGGCACGGACGACGAGTTCGGGCTCGAACAGCAGCTCGTCCGCCGGCACCACGGCCTTGTCGATCTGCGCGACCAGCAGGTCCACAGCGGCCCGGCCCATGGCGTCGATCGGCTGGCGGACCGTGGTCAGCGGGGGCTCGGTGCAGTTCATCAGGGCGGAGTCGTCGAAGCCGATGACCGAGATGTCCGCCGGCACGGCGAGCCCCGCCCGGCGGGCCGCCCTGATCGTGCCCAGCGCGAGCAGGTCGCTGGCGCAGATGACGCCGGTCACCCCGCGCCTGACCAGCCGGGCGGCGGCCGCGTGCCCGCCCTCCAGCGAGAACATCGTGTGCTCGACCAGCCCAGGGTCCCCGCCCTCGGCCTGGAACGTCTCCAGCTTGCGCCGCGACGGCATGTGGTCCTTCGGCCCGAGCACCATGCCGACCCGCTCGTGGCCGAGCGCGCGCAGGTGGGCCAGGGCCATCTCGGCGGCCACCACGTCGTCGCACGACACCTGCGGGAAGTCGAGATGCCGGACGGCCGCGTTGACCAGCACGGTGGGCAACTTGCGCTCGTGCAGCAGCTCGTAATGCCCGTGCGCGGCGTCGGCCTGGGCGTAGAGGCCCCCGGCGAACACGACGCCGCTGACCTGCTGCTGGAGCAGCAGGTCCACGTAGTCGGCCTCGGAGACGCCGCCGACCGTGCGGGTGCACAGCACGGAGGTGAACCCCTGCTGGGCCAGCGCTCCGCCGACGACCTCCGCGAAGGCGGGGAAGATCGGGTTCTGCAGCTCGGGGAGCACCAGGCCGACCAGCCGGGCCCGGTCGCCGCGCAGCTGGGTGGGGCGCTCGTAGCCGAGCACGTCGAGGGCGGTCAGCACGGCCTCGCGGGTCGCGTCGGAGACCCCTGGCTTGCCGTTGAGCACGCGGCTCACCGTCGCCTCGCTGACTCCGACTTTCTTGGCCACCTCTGCGAGTCGTCGCGTCATGCGCAAACTATACGGCCTTCAGCGCAAGCGCTTGCAATCGCTTACGTCGATACGACGTCGGGCTTTGCACAGCCTCCATAGCTGTCTCCCCAGCTGTGACGAGTTCCTGACCAGCAGCGGGAGCGCACCGAAGCCGATTCGCGTCAGTCAACTGTTTGCGAAATCTCGTCGAAATATTGCGGCCATCTGCTCGACATCCTATGGTTCGGCCATCCGCCTTACCCGGAAGGGCCACCCCCATGAGAGCACTCTTAGCCGCCCTTGCGTTAGCCCTCGGATTCCTGGCCGCACCCGCTTACGCGGCGGCCGACACCAACCTCGCGGCGGGTAGGACCGCCACGGCGAGCAGCTTCACCGACGTCTACTCCGCCGCCAACGTGACCGACGGCAACCAGGCCACCTACTGGGAGTCGGCCAACAACGCCTTCCCGCAATGGGTCCAGGTCGACCTCGGTGCCGCCGCGAGCGTCAACAAGCTCGTGCTGAAGCTGCCGTCCGGCTGGCCCGGCCGTACCCAGACGCTGACCGTCCAGGGCAGCACGAACGGCTCCGCCTTCAGCACGATCGTCGCCTCGGCGACGTACACCTTCAACCCGACCGCGACGATCACCTTCGCCGCCACGACCGCCCGCTACGTCCGGCTGCAGATCACCGCGAACACCGGCTGGCCCGCGGGCCAGCTCTCCGAGTTCGAGGTGTGGGGCAGCGCCCCGGACAACCCGCCGCCGAGCGGCGCCAACCTGGCCCTCGGCAAGCCGATCACCGAATCCTCGCACACCCACACGTACGTGGCCGCCAACGCCAACGACGACAACCTCCAGACGTACTGGGAGGGCGCGGCCTACCCCAACACGCTGACCGTGCAGCTCGGCGCCAACGCCGACCTGACCTCGATCACCCTCAGGCTCAACCCCGACCCGGTCTGGGCCAGGCGGACCCAGACCATCCAGGTCCTGGGCCGGGAGCAGAGCGCGACCGCCTTCAGCACCCTGGTCGCGCAGGCCGTCCACACCTTCGACCCGGCCGCCGGTAACTCCGTGACGATCCCCGTGACCGGCAAGGCCGCCGACGTCCGGCTGCAGATCACCGCCAACTCGGGCGCGCCGGGCGGCCAGGTGGCCGAGTTCCAGATCTTCGGCACCCCGTCGGCCAATCCCGACCTGACCGTGAGCGGCCTCTCGTCCTCCCCGGCCGCGCCGGTCGAGACGGACGCGGTCACGCTGTCGGCCACGGTCAGGAACGCGGGCACCGCGGCCGCCGCCGCGACCTCCGTGAACTTCTACGCGGGCGCGACCAAGGTCGGCAGCGCGAGCGTGGGCGCGCTGGCCGCGGGGGCGTCGACCACCGTGTCCGCGAACATCGGCGCCAGGGACGCCGGGACCTACCAGCTGTCCGCCAAGGTGGACGAGGACGGCAAGGTCGTCGAGCTGAACGAGGCCAACAACACCGCCACCGGCACCCTGACCGTGAAGCCGGTCGACACGGCCGACCTGGTCGCCTCACCCGTCGCCTGGACGCCGGGCAACCCCGCCGCGGGCAACACGGTGACGTTCTCGGTGGCGATCAAGAACCAGGGCACGGTGGCCTCCAGCGGCGCCTCCCACGGCATCACGCTCACCGTCACGAACGACTCCGGCACCGTCGTCAAGACGCTGACCGGCTCGACCGGCGGCGCCATCGCGGCGGGCGCGACCACGAGCCCGGTGAGCCTGGGCACGTGGAGCGCGGCCAACGGCAAGTACACGGTGAAGACGGTGCTCGCCGACGACGCCGACGAGCTGCCCGTCAAGCGCGCCAACAACACCAGCGAGCTGCCGCTGTTCGTGGGCCGCGGCGCGAACATGCCGTACGACACGTACGAGGCCGAGGACGCCGTGATCGGCGGCGGGGCCACGCGCGTGGGCCCGAGCAGGGAGATCGGCACGATCGCCGGCGAGGCGTCCGGGCGGCGCGCGGTGACGCTCGACCAGACCGGCGCGTACGTCGAGTTCACCACCAGGGCGGACACGAACACCCTGGTCACCCGCTTCTCCATGCCCGACGCGGCGGGCGGCGGCGGGCTCAACTCGACCCTGAACGTCTACGTCAACGGCTCGTTCCTCAAGGCCGTCAATCTGACCTCCCGCTACGCCTGGCTCTACGGTCCCGAGGCCGGCCCGAACAACTCGCCCGGCTCGGGACCGCCCAGGCACATCTACGACGAGGCGAACGTGCTCCTCGGCGCCACCGTGCCCAAGGGCAGCACGATCAGGTTGCAGAAGGACGCGGCCAACAACCAGACGTACGCGATCGACTTCGTGGACTTCGAGCAGGCGACGCCGGTCGCGAACCCGGACCCGGCGAAGTACGCCGTCCCGACCGGTTTCACCCACCAGGACGTGCAGAACGCGCTCGACAAGGCCCGCATGGACGCCAAACTGACCGGCGTCTACCTGCCGCAGGGCGACTACCAGACGTCGAGCAAGTTCCAGGTGTACGGCAAGTCCGTCAAGATCGTCGGCGCGGGGCCCTGGTTCACCCGGTTCCACTCCCCCGCCGGGCAGGACAACACCGACGTGGGCTTCCGCACGGAGGCCTCGGCCAACGGCTCGACGTTCGCGAACTTCGCCTACTTCGGCAACTACACCTCGCGTATCGACGGCCCCGGCAAGGTCTTCGACTTCTCGAACGTGGCGAACATGACCATCGACAACGTCTGGGCCGAGCACCAGATCTGCCTCTACTGGGGCACGAACACCGACAACATCACGATCAGGAACTCGCGGATCCGCAACCTGTTCGCCGACGGCCTGAACATGACCAACGGCAGCACCGGCAACCACGTGACCAACGTCGAGGCCAGGGCCACGGGCGACGACAGCTTCGCGCTGTTCTCGGCCACCGACAACAACCCCGGCGAGCAGACCGGCAACGTCTTCGAGAACCTGACCTCGCTGCTCACGTGGCGGGCCGCGGGCGTGGCCGTGTACGGCGGCTACGACAACACGTTCAGGAACATCTACGTCGCGGACACGCTGACCTACCCCGGCGTCACGATCAGCTCGCTGGACTTCGGGATCCCGATGAACGGGTTCGGCGCCAATCCGCCGACGACGTTCGACAACATCTCGCTGGTCCGGGCGGGCGGGCACTTCTGGGGGCAGCAGACGTTCCCGGCGCTGTGGCTGTTCTCCTCGTCCAAGGTGTTCCAGGGGATCCGGGTCAACAACCTGGACATCGTGGACCCCACGTACAGCGGGATCATGTTCCAGACCGGCTACTCCGGCAGCGCGCCGCTGAACCCGGTCAAGGACACCATCCTCACGAACGTGTCCATCAGCGGGGCGCGGAGGAGCGGCGACGCCTTCGACGCCAAGTCGGGGTTCGGCGTCTGGGTGAACGAGATGCCCGAGCCCGGGCAGGGCCCGGCCGTCGGGTCGGCCACGATCAACAACCTGAGGTTCGCCGACAACTACCAGAACATCAGGAACACGACCTCGACCTTCACCCTGACCACCAATTAGAGATCTGACCTGGTGGGCAACCCCTGCCAGTCGCTGACGCTGGTCACCGCGGCGGCGCTCAACAGCGCCCCGCGGTGCAGGCGTTCCTGGGGGATGAGGCCGTCGAGCGCGGCGCTGATGTAACCGGCCGCGAACGCCTCCCCCGCGCCGGCCGTGTCCACGATGGGGACCTGCCAGCCCGGCACGTCGTAGCGCATCCGGTCGGCGCGCACGCTCGCGCCCTTGGCGCCGCGGTCCACCACGACCTCGCGCTCCGGCGTGAGCGCGGGCTTGACCAGGTCGAGCTCGTCCTGGCGGAGGAAGAGCAGGTGCGAGTCGCAGGCCAGCTCGCCGAGCACCTCCTCGGCCTCGCGTACCGACGGCCACAGCTCGGGCACGTAGTCGACGGAGAAGGAGATCATCACCCCGGCGTTCTTCGCGGCGCTCACGGCGGTGCGCACCGCGTCGAGCGCGTCCCGCCCGAGGCCCGCCGTGAGTCCGGTCACGTGGAGCATCTTCGACGCTCCGATCCGGTCGATCGGCACGTTGCCCGGAGTGAGCCGCGAACCCGCCGAGCCCGCGCGGTACTGCGTCACTCTCTGTGCCCGGCCGACCCGGGTCTCCCTGAGGATCAGCCCGGTGCGCAGCCCCTCGGACACGCGCATGTCCGCGACGTCCACGCCCTCGCCTCTGAGCGCGGTGAGCGCCCTCGCGCCCAGCTCGTCATCACCCACCTTGCCCAGGTAGGCGCTGCGGTGCCCGAGCCTGGCCAGCGCGATGGCCAGGGTGAACTCCGGCCCGCACACATCCAGCCGGGCCTCGCTCTCATGGCGAACCCGGCCACTGGAGACGACCCCCAAGGGCTCGCCGAGCGTGTAGACGTCGGTCATGCGCCAGACTGTAGCCGGTCAAGTACTTTTGCCGCATAAGCCCTGGTTGTCAGCGTGATCAAAGATTTTCTGTAACTTTAGCCAACCTTTTCCCCTTCTCATGGCTCAAAGTAGTAAAGGGGTCGGCCACCCCGAGCCGGCTCCAAGTCAATACGGGGAGAGGAATCAGCACCCTCATGAGAAAGATCGCACTTGGTATCGTCTCCGCCCTTGTGGGCGGGGCCATGCTTATGTCGGGCGCGAGCACTGCTTCGGCGGCCACCAAGGTCGACACCCAGCTCAAGATCCGCGACATCGACCCCAACCCGGTCGTGGTCGAGCCCGGTTCCGAGACGACCGCGTACTTCGACATCGGGGCCAGCTCCGACGTCAAGAAGGTCGAGCTCAGCGTGGCGCCCGAGGGCGCCCGCACGCTGCGCGCCAAGGACGTCAAGGACCTCGAGGGCTGGCGCTTCGCCGTCGGCTTCACCGACGGCGACCCCCAGGGCAAGTGGCAGGCCACCGCTGTAGCCTTCGACTCCGCCGGCAAGGAGATCGCGAAGGACACGGCGTTCTTCTCGGTCGAGGTCGAGAAGAGCAAGGCCGAGACGCGCATCTCGCGCTTCTCCGCCGACCCGGGCAAGATCCGCAAGGGTCGTACGATCGAGTTCTCCGGCCGTCTCCAGGTGGATGACGACGGCTGGGAGGGCGTCCGCGGCGAGAAGGTGAACGTCTACTTCCGCGCGAACGGCTCCAGCGGCTGGAAGTGGGTCGCCTCCGCCAAGACCAAGTGGGGCGGCAAGTTCTACGCCGAGACCCGCGCCTACAAGAGCGGCACCTTCCGCGCCGTGTTCGACGGCACCGACGAGCTCGACGGTGCCAAGAGCCGCACGGACTACGTGCGGGTCTACGGCAGCTGGTGGCGTCGTTAATCCATGACACGGAGGCCCGGTCCCTTCCCAGGGGCCGGGCCTTCCGGCTTTTCAGGTTTAGGGATCACGCTTTGCGTGCATGGACAGTCGCATTGCGTGGATCTACCGACCCCCGAAGGAGCCTCGTATGCCGCATCCCCTCCTCGCCCTCGTCCTGAGCATGACGAGCACGCTGGGGGCGGCGCCTTCATCCGAGCTTTCCGTACGCTACGAGCAGTCCGGCTCGCCACGCGCCGAACAGGCCAGGAAGCTCCTGAAGGACAGCGACGCGCTCGAGACCCGGATCCGGCTGCCCGCGCCGGTCAAGGTCGTCGCCCGGGACTGCGACGCGGCGGAGGCCACCTGGGACCACGACGAGCGCCGGATCACCATCTGCTACCAGCTGGTCGACAAGGTGCGCCGGGTGATGGCCGGCATCTCCGAGACCGAGGAGAGCGACGCCCGTACCAGGTCGGCCCGCATGGACGGCGCGCTGGCCGTGCTCTTCCACCACCAGCTCGGCCACGCCCTGACCACGCTGAACGGCCTGGCCGACAGCGAGGAGCAGGCTGACCGGTTCGCGGCGCTGACGCTCACGTCCGACGCGCCCAAGCGCGTGGTGGCCGCCGCCGAGGCCCGCCACCTGCTCGCCGGACACTCCGGCCTCGACCACCTGTCGGGGCCGCCCGAGGCCGCCACTTTCTCCTGCCTCCTGTACGGCGCCGACCCCGGCAAATACGACCGGATCGCCCAGGGCGGCTGGGTCCCACCCGAGCGGGTGCCTTCCTGCGCCGACGAGTACGACCGGGTCAGGTCGGCCATCGGATCGATGGCCGTGAAAGCGGGCACGTAGCGGGTAGCGTCCGGAGTATGGCCGACGAGCTGCTCAAACACTTCGATCCGTTCGACATCTTCGACACGGAGGCCGCCCGGCTCGACCGGTTCTTCAGCGGGCTCGACGAGGCCGGCTGGCGGCGGCCGTCCCGATGCGAGGGCTGGTCGGTCCGCGACGTGCTGGGCCACCTGGCGGGCGAGGAGCTGTACAACCACGCCTGCCTCGACGGGAGCGTGCAGGACCTGCTGACCCGGCTCTCCAAGGCCGGCGTGTCCGGCTACAACGACTTCAACGAGTGGTCGGTGCGGCAGCGGCGCGACCTGCCCGTGGCGGAAGTGCTGGAGGAGTGGCGGGTCCAGAACGGCGAGACCCGGCGCCGCATGCGCGAACTCGGCCCCGACGGGCTGATCGACACCATGGCCGGGCCCTACCCGTGCGGCCGGCAGGCCTTCCACTACGACTCCGAGTACGCCACCCACGCCGACGACGTCGGCGCGCCCGTCTCCGACGCCGAGGCCGACGACCGGACGCTGTGGCGGGTCGCGGTGGGGCGGTTCGTGCTGGCCGAGCAGGAGGCCAAGGTTCAGGTGGAGCAGACGGCTGACGAGGTCTGGGCCGCCGTCGACGGGGTCACGGCCTCGCTGTCGTACCCGGAGTTCGTGGAGGCCACGGTGGGGCGCCTGCCCGCGTCGCACGGGATCGACCCGCGCATCGTCGCGGCTCTGAGGTGCCTCGCCTGACATTCTGGGAGGAGATCGACCATGTGGCTGCGTAACCGGGCGGGCACGGAGCCACTGACCGCACGCAGCCCGCTGCGCGCCCGGCGGATCCTGTCGCTGGTCGCGCTGGTGCTGGGGGTGGCGGCGGCGGTGTTCTTCGCGGTGCGTGCCGCGAGCACGGGGGCGGAGGTCTGGCGCTGGGAGGCGGCGATCGCCGCCGCGGTGGCCGTCGTGGCCGCCGCCGACCTGGCGCTGCTGCGCCGGCGCCGCTGACCGTGCCGCTGACCGTCAGGCGGTGACTCTCCGGCGGGTCGGCACGGCGCCGCTGACGTCAGGTGGTCAGGACGGCGAGCAGCAGGAGGACGATCAGCAGCGCGCCGGCCGAGAAGATCATCCAGACGTGCGCCAGCACCCACATGCGCAGGCGATCACCGTATGCCCGGGGGAAGATGTCCCCGTCAGATTCGATCTTGTTGATCGCCGCGACGCGCTTGGCCAGCTCGGGGTCCTCTCGCTCAAGGGCCTGCTCGATCTCAGCGAGAATGCGGCGTTCCTTTCCAGAGAGACTCATCGCCATCACCACTGCTCCGATGCCGGTGACCACCTTTTACCCACGAGTAGCGCAGGCATGCCCCCTCTGGCGGACCGGCATGGCTTCCCCCGCGGGCACACCCGTGCCCGCGGGGGCGCGCCGTCACTTGCGGCGGTTCGCGTAGCGCTGGTTGAAGCGCTCGACGCGGCCCGCGGTGTCGAGGATGCGGCCGCGACCGGTGTAGAAGGGGTGGCTGGCGGAGGAGACGTCCACGTCGACGACCGGGTACGTCTTGCCGTCCTCCCACTCGATCGTCCTGTCACTGGGGAGGGTCGAGCGGGTGAGGAACGCGAACCCGACGCTCGGGTCACGGAAGACGACGGGGCCGTACGCGGGGTGCAGGTTCTTCTTCATGGCCCGCACAACCAGATGACAACGGTTTTCATTCCCTGGCTTCCGGATCGAGTCCCAGCACCGAACGGCCGCCGTCCACGGGGACGGTGGCGCCGTTCACGAACGCCGCCTCGTCCGAGAGGAGGTGCGCCACGACGGAGGCCACCTCGGCGGGGGTCGCGACCCGGCCGAGCGGGTGCAGCAGGGCCAGTTGCTCTTCGACGGCCTGCCGCGCTTCCGGCGTCCGCGACTCCAGGAACGCCTCATACCGCTCGGTGGCCACCGAGCCCGGGGCCACCGCGTTGACCCGGATCCCGTGCCTGCCGTACTCCACGGCCAGCGCCCTGGTCAGGCCCTCGGTGGCGGCCTTTGCGGTCGAGTAGGGGAGGCTGCCGGGCACCGCCCTGGTGGCCTGGTGGGAGGTGACGTTGACGATGGCGCCGGGTGTGCCGGCCGCGAGGAAGTGGCGTACGGCGGTGGCGCAGCCCACCACGGCGAGGTCGAGATTGGCCGCGATCAGGGCCCTGACCTCGGCTATCGGGGACGTGTGGACGGAGGCGTCCCGGAACACGGCAGCGTTGTTGACCCAGCCGCGCAGGATGCCCGCCTCCTGGGCCAGGTCGGCGGCCCAGGCGGCGACCTCCTCGTCGGCCGCGTCGCCGATCAGCGGGATGACTCTGGGGCCGGCCCAGGCGAGGGCGTCGGGGTCGCGTTCGACGGCCACCACGGTGTCCTGCTCGCCGAGGAGCCGTTCGACCACGGCCCTTCCGATGCCACGCCCGCCGCCGGTCACCACATAGGAAAAGGTCATGACTCGACGCTATTCCGCTTTCACTGTGAGCTATTCCTGACGGGGCGAAGTGACATTTATCACCGCATTTCTGACCGATGAATGGGAACGATCCTGGAGTGATCGACGCCACCGTGCCGAAGTCCCCCACGTGGATGATCGGTGCCCTCTCGATCACACAAACCGCCGGATATGGCGTGCTTTATTACGCGTTCTCGGTGTTCATCCCACCGATGTCCCGCGACCTCCACGCCGGGGTCGCGCAGCTGACCGGAGCGATCACCCTGGCCGTGCTCGTGTCGGGGGTCGCGGCGCCGCTCATCGGCCGCTGGCTCGACCGGCACGGCGGGCGCGGGCTCATGACCCTCGGGTCGGTGCTGGGCGGGCTCGCGGTGCTGGCGTGGTCGCAGGTGCGCTCCGTGGCGCAGTTGTATCTGGTCTGCGGGGTGCTCGGCGTGGCGTCGGCGATGGTTCTTTACGAGGCGGCCTTCGCCGTGATCGTGGCCTGGTTCGACGCGACCAGGCGCTCGCGGGCGTTACTCGCTGTCACCGTCGTCGCGGGGTTCGCGTCCAGCATCTTCCTGCCGCTGACGGGCTTTCTCGTGGACCTGTACGGGTGGCGCCAGGCCCTGGTCATCCTGGCCGTCGGATATGCCCTGACCTCGGTGCCGCTGCACGCCCTCGCGGTACGGAGCCGGGCCGCGCCCCCGCACGTGAACCGGCGCGAGATCGTCGGGTCGGCGCTGCGCGAGCGTCCCTTCTGGCTGCTGGCGGCGGCCTTCCTGACCCAGACCGGCGCGGTGGCGGTCATGGGCGTCCTGCTGGTCACGTACCTGATCGCCCTCGGCCACGCCCCCGTCTTCGCCGCCGGCGTCGCGGGCCTGCTCGGGGTGCTGTCGGTCACGGGGCGGCTCGTCACCACCGGCCTGCAGGGCCGGTGGTCCGTGGCGTTGATCACGGCGGTGATGTTCGGGGTGCAAGGGCTGGCGGCGGTGCTGCTGCCGCTGATCGGCAGGAGCACGGCGGGTGCGGTGGCCGGGGTGGTGCTGTTCGGGCTGGGGTTCGGCGTGGGCACGATCGCCCGCCCGGCGCTCCTGGCCGACCGCTACGGCACCGGCGCGTACGCGTCCCTGAGCGGGGCACTCGCGCTGCCCATCACGGTCGCCAAGGCCGTCGCACCGCTACTGGCCGCCGGAATCGCCCAGTTCGCCGGTTATCCGGCGGTGATGGGAGCGGTGGCGGCAGCCTGCGCCCTCGGCGCCCTCTCCCTGATCGCCTACCACCGCACCTCCCACCCCAACCCCGCCACCGCATGACAGCGATGATGGATGAGCACCTCCCGCGCGCCCTTGACTGCTTCTCCCCCGTCACCTCCAGCCACGCCCAACGCGCAGAACACCGGACGGCGAGGGCGAAGGGCAACGGACGGAGGACGCCTTATCGGTTCATGGACCGATCACCGTCGGGCAAACTGGGGAGGCCAGGCCGAGCGCATTGGAGCCCCCGATCGCCGTCGGCGGAAATCACGAAACGCTCATCCGCGAACACGTAAGGTAGCCACATGGATACCCCCACCCACGTTCTGCACCGCGTGTTCGGCTACGACTCGTTCAGGGCGGGGCAGCAGGAGATCATCGACCATGTCGTGGCCGGCGGCGACGCGCTCGTCCTCATGCCCACCGGCGGCGGCAAATCCCTCTGCTACCAGATCCCCGCCCTGGTCCGCCGCGGCGTGGGGGTCGTCATCTCGCCCCTGATCGCGTTGATGCAGGACCAGGTCGACGCGCTGCGGGCGCTCGGCGTGCGCGCGGGGTTCCTCAACTCGACGCAGGACTTCGACGAGCGGCAGCTGGTCGAGTCGGAGTTCCTGGCCGGCGAGCTCGACCTCCTCTACCTCGCCCCGGAGCGGCTTCGCGTGGACGCCACGCTGCGGCTGCTGGCCAAGGGGGAGATCTCGGTGTTCGCCATCGACGAGGCCCACTGTGTGGCGCAGTGGGGGCACGACTTCCGTCCCGACTACCTCGAGCTGTCCACGCTGCACGAGCGCTGGCCCGACGTGCCGCGCATCGCGCTGACCGCCACGGCCACCCCGGCCACGCACGCCGAGATCTCCTCCAGGCTCGGCCTGGGCGAGGCCCGCCACTTCGTCGCCAGCTTCGACCGGCCCAACATCCACTACCGGATCACGCCCAAGAGCGAGCCCAAGCGACAGCTGCTGGAGTTCCTGCGCACCGAGCATCCGGGCGATTCCGGCATCGTCTACTGCCTGTCGCGCTCCTCGGTCGAGAAGATCGCCGAGTTCCTGGTCGACAACGGCATCGCCGCCGTGCCGTACCACGCGGGCCTCGACGCCCGCACCCGCGCCACCCACCAGTCCCGCTTCCTGCGCGAAGACGGGTTGATCGTGGTGGCCACGATCGCGTTCGGCATGGGCATCGACAAGCCCGACGTGCGCTTCGTCGCCCATCTCGACCTGCCCAAGTCGGTCGAGGGCTACTACCAGGAGACCGGGCGCGCGGGCCGTGACGGCCTCCCGGCGACGGTGTGGATGGCATACGGCCTCCAGGACGTCGTCCAGCACCGGCGCATGGCCATGGAGGGCGACGAGGCCCACCGCCGCCGCCAGGTGGTCCATCTCGACGCCATGCTGGCGCTGTGCGAGACCGTGGGGTGCCGCCGGGTGATGCTGCTCGACTACTTCGGCCAGAAGGGCGCCGAGCCGTGCGGAAACTGCGACACCTGCCAGAGTCCGCCCCAGTCCTGGGACGGCACCGTTCCCGCCCAGAAGGTGCTGTCGACGGTGTTGCGGCTGGCGCGGGAGCGGCGGCAGAAGTTCGGGGTGGGGCAGGTGGTCGACATCCTGCTCGGCAAGAAGACCGCCAAGGTGCTGCAGCACGGCCACGAGACGCTGACCGTGTTCGGGGTCGGCACCGACCTGGGCAACGCGGAGTGGCACGGCGTGGTGCGGCAACTGCTGGCCCAGGGACTGCTGGCCGTCGAGTCCGACTACGGAGCGCTGGTGCTGACGGACGACAGCGCCTCGGTGCTGCGGGGACAGCGCGAGGTGCTGCTGCGCCGCGACACCCTGCGCCCCGCCCGCGCCAAGGCGGCCACCTCATCGAAAGCCCAGGCAGCGGCCGAGCTCCCCGCCGAAGCGGCCCCGCTCTTCGAACGGCTCCGATCGTGGCGCGGCGCCACCGCCAAGGAGCAGGGCGTGCCCGCGTACGTCATCTTCCACGACGCGACCCTGAGAGAGATCGCCACCGCCCGGCCGTCCTCAATGGCGGAGCTGAGCAGGATCAACGGGGTCGGTGAGAACAAACTGGCGAAGTACGGAGAGCAAGTCCTGGAGGTCCTCCAGGACGACACCTGACGTCCCACCCTTCCTGCTCACCTTCACCCCCGCCTCCGGCCCCCGGACGCCGACCTTGACACCCGACACCCGACACCCGACACCCGACGCCCGACGCCCGACACCCGACACCCGACACCCGACACCCGACACCCGACACCCGACACCCGACACCCGACACCCGACACCCGACACCCGACACCCGACACCCGACACCCGACACCCGACGCCCGACACCCGACACCCGACACCCGACACCCGACACCCGACACCCGACACCCGACACCCGACACCTGGGATCCAAGCACCAACCCGAGATGGGGGCCCGACACGCGGGGCCCGACACGCGGGGCGCAACACGCGGGGCGCGA
>NZ_JBIEIS010000036.1:0-137753 GCF_043496855.1 Nonomuraea sp. JJY05 | reverse complement strand
GTTCTCAAGAAACGGACGCGTACTTCCTCACTTGAGACCGTTCAGGTCTTTCGCTCGGAGGCGTTCATTTCGTTGTGTCTTTATTCTTTCAGCCGTTCAAGTCCCTGTCAAATTGACCCGACTCGCTCGACTTGCTGGAATTAAGACCTGCCCCGCTTCCGGGACAACCCCTCTAACTTACCAGCCCTCACGAGTGGACGCGCACGTCCGCCGTGATGGAGGAGGAGAAGAAGGGTTGTGCCGTACTGCTTCGGCTCTTCAAGATTAGCAGCGCTCCCGACCCCTCGGGCCGGATCGCCACGTCCGGCGGACACAGATCGATCACGGCCGAACATAGACTCCCCACGTGAGCAGTTACACGCCGCCAGTGGCGAAGAAGGTTCCGACTGAGCGCACCCACCACGGTGACACCGTCATCGACGAGTACGCCTGGCTGAGCAACAAGGAAGATCCCGATACCACCGCCTATCTGGAGGCGGAGAACGAGTTTCTCAAACAGCAGACCGCTCACCTCTCCGATCTTCAGGAGCAGGTGTTCCAGGAGATCAAGGGCCGCACGCAGGAAACCGACCTCTCGGTGGCCAGTCGCAAGGGCTCCTGGTGGTACTTCTCGCGCACCTCGGAAGGCAAGCAGTACGCCGTCTCCTGCCGGGTCCCGGCCGACAGCGACGCGCCTCCGGAGATCACCCCGGGAGTCACGCTCGAACGCGAGGAGGTGATTCTCGACGGCAACGAGCTCGCCGGCGACAGCCCGTTCTTCTCGATCGGCACCAGCTCCGTGTCCCCCGACGGCACGATGCTGGCCTATTCGACCGACTTCAAGGGCGACGAGCGATTCACGCTGAAGTTCAAGAACCTCGAAACAGGCGAGGCGCTCCCCGACGAGATCACCGACATCTTCTACGGCGGCGCCTGGTCGGCCGACGGCTCGACGTTCTTCTACACGCGCGTCGACGACGCCTGGCGCCCGTACCAGGTCTACCGGCACACCCTCGGCACCGAAGAGGACGTGCTGGTCTACGAGGAGTCCGACGAGCGTTACTGGGTCGGCATCGGCCTCACGCGCAGCGAGAAGTACCTCGTGCTCGGCGCGGGCAGCAAGATCACCAGTGAGGTGCGCATTCTGGACGCCACCGATCCCACCGGTGAGTTCACGGTCGTGCGCCCCAGGAAGACCGGCGTCGAATACGGCGTCGAGCACGCGGGCGACTTCTTCTACGTACTCCACAACGAGAACGCCGAGAACTTCGAGCTGGCCACCGCCCCGCTCGACGCCCCCGGCACCTGGACCCCGCTGATCGCCCACCGCGACGACACCAGGCTCCTGGAGATCGACGCCTTCTCCGACCACGCCGTGGTGCACTTCCGCCGCGACGGGCTGACCGGCCTGCGCGTGCTGCCGTACCCGGGCGACGTCCAGGACGGGCGCGATCGGATCGAGGCCGCCGAGCGGAACGCGTACGAGATCGACTTCCCCGAGCCGCTCTACGACGTCGGCCCCGCGGGCAACCCCGAGTTCACGACGACGCGGCTCCGGCTGGCCTACACGAGCATGGTCACCCCGCCCAGCGTCTACGACTACGAGCTCGACACGCACGAGCTGATCCTGCTCAAGCGGCGCCCGGTGCTGGGCGGCTACGACCCGGCCGACTACGAGCAGTTCCGCGAGTGGGCCACGGCCGAGGACGGCACGAGGATCCCGGTGTCCATCGTGAAGCGCAAGGACGCCGCCAAGCCCGCCCCGACCGTGCTGTACGGGTACGGCAGCTACGAGACCTCCATCGACCCCGGCTTCTCGGTCCCGAGGCTCTCGCTGCTCGACCGCGGGTTCGTCTTCGCCGTCGCGCACATCAGGGGCGGCGGTGAGATGGGCCGCCGCTGGTACGAGGACGGCAAGCTCACCAGCAAGCGCAACACGTTCACCGACTTCGTGGCCGTGGCCAGGCATTTGAAGGCGACCGGCTGGAGCGAGCGGATCATCGCCAGGGGCGGCTCGGCCGGCGGCCTGCTGATGGGCGCGGTCGCGAACCTGGCGCCGGAGGAGTTCGCGGGCGTGGTGGCCGAGGTGCCGTTCGTGGACGCGCTGAACACCATCCTCGATCCGTCGCTCCCGCTCACGGTGATCGAATGGGACGAGTGGGGCGACCCGCTGCACAACGCCGACGTCTACGCCTACATGAAGAGCTACACGCCGTACGAGAACGTGGACGGCCGGTCGTACCCGCCGATCCTGGCCATCACCAGCCTCAACGACACCCGCGTCCTCTACCACGAGCCCGCGAAGTGGATCGCCCGGCTGCGGGCGACGGCGAACGGCGGGCCGTTCCTGCTCAAGACGGAGATGGGCGCCGGGCACGGCGGCCGCAGCGGGCGCTACGACGCCTGGCGCGAGGAGGCCTTCGCGCTCTCCTGGATCATCGAGAGGGGCACCTCATGACCTATCAGGCCGACGACGGGCGCTACGAGCGGCAGCCGTACAACCGCAGCGGTCGCAGCGGGCTGAAGCTGCCCGCGGTCTCCCTGGGCCTGTGGCACAACTTCGGCGACACCCGTCCGATCGAGAACTCGCGGGCGATCCTGCGGCGCGCGTTCGACCTCGGGGTGACGCACTTCGACCTGGCCAACAACTACGGCGTCCCGTACGGCTCGGCGGAGCAGAACTTCGGCCGCATCCTGCGCGAGGACTTCACCCCCTACCGGGACGAGCTGATCATCTCGACCAAGGCCGGCTACGACATGTGGCCGGGCCCGTACGGCGAGTGGGGTTCGCGCAAGTACGTCCTGGCCAGCCTCGACCAGTCACTGCGGCGCATGGGGCTGGAGTACGTCGACATCTTCTACAGCCACCGTCCCGACCCGGAGACGCCGCTGGAGGAGACCATGGGGGCGCTCGACCGGGCCGTGCGCTCGGGCAAGGCGCTCTACGCGGGCATCTCCAACTACTCGGCCGAGCAGACCGCCCAGGCCGCGCGGATCATGCGCGAGCTGGGCACGCCGCTGCTCATCCACCAGCCGTCCTACTCGATGATCAACCGGTGGATCGAGGACGGGCTGCTCGACGCGGTGGAGGAGGCGGGCATGGGCTGCATCGTGTTCTCGCCGCTGGCGCAGGGCCTGCTGACCGACCGCTACCTCGACGGCGTGCCGGCGGACTCGCGGGCGGCGACGAGCAGGTTCCTCAGCGCCGACCGGATCGATGTCGACCTGGCCCGCGACCTCAACGAGATCGCCAGGGGCCGCGGGCAGACGCTGGCCCAGACGGCGCTGTCGTGGACGCTCAGGGACCCGCGGGTGACGAGCGTGCTCATCGGGGCCAGCAGCGTGCGGCAGCTTGAGGACAACGTGGCGTGCGTGGACGGTCCGGACTTCACGGAGGACGAGCTGGAGACCATCGACAAGATCACGGCCGGCTACACGACCCGTTGATCACAGCGCTTCGTGCCGCTGGAGATAGGTGAAGGCGGCCCAGCCGGGCAGCACCGGGAGCCAGAACGTGAGCAGCCGGTGCAGCAGCACGGCCGAGGTGGCCAGCTCGGCGGGCACGCCGGCCACGGTAAGGCCGCCCGCGAGCGCGAGTTCGACCGCGCCCAGACCGCCTGGTGTGGGCGCGGCCGAGCCGATGGCGTTGGCCGTGAGGTAGACGACCGCGACGGCGGTGAAGCTGAGCGTGCCCCCGAACGCGGCCACGCAGGCGTCCAGGCAGAGCACGAACGCCAGG
The DNA here is from genome assembly GCF_043496855.1 of Nonomuraea sp. JJY05. NCBI lineage: Bacteria > Bacillati > Actinomycetota > Actinomycetes > Streptosporangiales > Streptosporangiaceae > Nonomuraea > Nonomuraea sp. JJY05. The sequence goes on along the minus strand of NZ_JBIEIS010000036.1, from coordinate 134,035 downwards.
GTGATCATGAGCGTGCCCGTGCACGCCTCCACCATCTTGCGCGGCGACTGCAGCACGTCTAGCAGCCTGGGCAGCACGTTCGAGAACAGCTTGCGCATCCTGGTGGTCACCAGCCTGCGCAGCGGCGGCACGCCGAGCACCACCACGACCAGCACCGCGACCGCGAGCAGCACCACGACGAGGCCGCGCGACGGGGTGAACGACGTGGTCGTGGTGGAGCCGGTGATGTAGGCGAACAGCAGCAGCAGCGCGATGTGGAAGACCAGCATGATGAGCTGCGAGGCCCCCACGCTGGCCACCGCGCTGGCCGGCGGGATGCCGCGCTTCTGCAGGTAGCGGGTGTTGATCGCGACCCCGCCCACGGCGGCGGGCGCGACGAGCTTGACGAACGACGAGGCGAACTGCACGAGCACGGTACGCCAGAGCGGCAGCGGCTCGGGCACGAAGCCCCGCAGCATCAGGGCCGCGGCCACGAAGCTGACGAACGAGGCGACCAGCGCCACCCCGGACCAGGCCCAGTTGGCCGTGGTGACCACGCGGTAGATGTCGACCCGGCTGAGCTGGGAGAGCACGATGTACGCGGCGAGCGTGCTGGCGATGATCGTGATCAGGGTGCGCGGTTTGAAGCGTTCGAGGCGTACTTCCTCGACCTTGCCCTGCGGCTTGAGCGCGACGATGTGCTCGCGGATGCCGGCCAGCAGGTTCTTGTTCTTCGAGAGAGCCGAACGGGTCTCCCTGGTCAGCGCGATGCGCTGGAGCAGCGGCATGGCGGCGGCCAGCGTGTCGGGCCCCATGACGGCCGCCGCCGTCCGCACGGAGCGCTCCGGGCCGACGCGCAGCGCCAGGTAGGTGAGCAGCTGGGCGATGTCGAGCCTGAGCAGCAGGTCTCCGGCGGCGATCTCGCCGCTGCGCGCGTCGGTCAGCACGACGCGGCCCGCCCGGTCGAGGTGGATGCTGTCGCCGGTGAGCCGCCGGTGCGCCAGGCGCTGGATCTGCAGCAGCTCCACCTGCTCCCAGATCTGGGCGAGCAGCTCGTCGTCGATCTGCTCGTCGGGCACCTCGTCGAGGGGGCGCGTCTCGATGTGCTCGTACGCGAGCACCGCGGCCTCGGTGCCGATCTCGCTGGTGCCGAGCAGCCTGGGGGTGCTGGCGCCGGCCGCCTGGGCCGCGTACGCCATGAGCGCCTCGCGCTCCAGCTCTGCCCGGAGCGACCTGATGGCCCTGCGCCGGGTCTCGGAGTTGAGCCGGATGCGCCGCCACAGCCGGTACGGCAGCCCGGCCACCTGCCGGTCGCGGTCGAGCACGGTGACGTCGAGGCTGGTGCCGTCCCTGAGCCCGATGGCGTAGCGGCGGCTGCCCTGGTGGTCGTCCTCGATGCGGCGGGCCGAGACCACCGCGAACGACAGCTTGCGCAGCGCGGTCACCACGGCGCTGCCCGCCGGCCTGGTGTTGGGGCTGCCGACGCCGTAGAGAGTGGCGTAGCCGATGACCATGCCGACCAGCACCGTGACGATGGCGCTCGGGATCGTGATCTGCCGGCCGGAGAAGAAGGCGAGGACGTAGAGGGCGATCGTGGCCCACATCAGCATGCGCCAGGTGGGCCGGCGCGAGATGCGGACGGCGGTGGCGTACGCGACGACCGAGGTGAGCAGCGTGTTGACCGGCTCGATCGTCCGGTCACCGGTCAGCAGCACGCGCAGGTCGTCGGCATTGCCGGCGACCAGCCACTGCCCCAGCAGGAACGACCCGGCCATGCCGATGATCGCGGCGATCAGCCCTTCGGCGACGCGCAGCCCGTCGCGGTGGAAGACCCGCTCGACGGCGAACGCCGCGGGCACGATGAGCACCGCCGCGCCACCGAGGAAGGCGGCGATCCTGCTGAGCAGCGGTACGAGCTGCGCGCCCTCCTTGACGTCGGCCTCCAGGCCGATGAGCGTCTGCTTGGCGACCAGCGCGAGCAGGATCACCGCGCCGAGCACGATGAGCGTGGCGAAGAAGCGCAGCAGGTCGGAGGGGCGGCGAAGACGCTGGGGTAGCAGCGGCTCTACAACGTAGACGTCGCTTTCCGCGCGTGACTCAACCACGGCTGGATCCCCCTCGAGGTCCTCCGTGTCATCTCGTTCCCTGATTTCGGCCACCGACAGCGATTCTGCACCTTCCCGGCCGGACCGTGCGATCTCTAGGTTTCCAGTGTCCTCAATCGTCCCCCGCACACATCGCACCGGGCAGGCTACACGCATTTCCGCGCCTCCCGTCATTCCAGGTACGGGACGTAGTCTGTGTCCCATGTCGGGTGAATTGAGGGTTTTGGGAGCCTGTCCGCTGGACTGCCCGGATGGCTGCTCCTGGGTGGTCACCGTCGAGGACGGCAAGGCCGTCAAGCTCCGGGGCAACCCCGACCACCCGTACACCAGGGGCGCCCTGTGCGTGAAGGTCAACCGTTACCTCGAGCACACCCGGGCGGACGACCGCATCCTCCACCCGATGCGCCGCATCGGGCCCAAGGGCTCCGGCCAGTTCGAGCGCATCTCCTGGGACGAGGCGCTCGACGAGATCTCGCGGCGGCTGCGCGGCATCGTGGAGGAGCACGGCGGGCAGGCCATCTGGCCGTATCTGGGCACCGGCACGCTCGGTTACCTGCAGGGCTGCGAGGGCGTGGCCGGGCGGCGGTTCTGGAACATGCTGGGCGCCTCCAAGCACTGGCTCAACATCTGCTCGGCGGCCGGCAGCAGCGGACTGATGCGCACGAACGGCACCCCGGGCGGCATGGACCCCGAGAACTTCGCGCTGGCCAAGCTGATCCTGCTCTGGGGCACGAACACGCTGACCAGCGGCCACCACCTGTGGAAGTTCATCCAGGACGCGCGGGCGAACGGCGCGCACGTCGTCGCCATCGACCCGATCCGCACCAGGACGGCCGACCAGGCGGACGAGTACCTGGCGATCAGGCCGGGCACGGACGCGGCGCTCGCGCTCGGGCTGCTCAACGTCGTGCTGGCGGAGAACGCGCAGGACGAGGAGTTCCTGGCCGAGCACACCGAGGGCTGGGAGGACTTCCGCCAGGAAATCCTGAAATATCCGGTCGAGACTGTGGCCGAAATCACCGGCATCCCGGCCTCCGTCATCCACAGCCTGGGGATGAGACTCGCCCACACCCGCCCGACCGCCATCCGCGCCACGCAGGGCCTCCAGCGGCACCAGGGCGGCGGCACCGCGCTGCGCACGATCGCCTCGATCCCCGGCGTCACCGGCGACTGGCGCCACCCCGGTGGCGGCATCGCGTACTCCACCAGCGGCCACGTGCACTTCGACATCGACATGCGCGACGATCTGCTGGCCAAGCCCGTCCGCACCCTCGTCATGACCAAGCTGGGGTCCCAGCTCGACGACGTGAAGTGCCTGTGGGTGTACGCGGCCAACCCGGCGGGTTCGAGCCCCGACGCCAACGCGATCAGGCGGCAGCTCGCCCGCGAGGACCTGTTCACGGTGGTCATGGAGCAGTTCCCGACCGACACCGTGGACTACGCCGACATCGTGCTGCCCGCGACCATGCAGACCGAGCACCAGGACCTCCACGCCGGATACGGGCACCTCTACCTGCTCTGGAACGAGCCCGCCGGCCCCCCGCCCGGCGAGTGCCTGTCCACGACGGAGACGTTCCGGCGGCTGGCGGCGCACATGGGGATGACCGAGCCGTCGCTGTTCGACTCGGACCTGGAGCTGGCCGAGCAGCTGCTGTCGAGCGGGCACCCGTCGCTGGAGGGCATCACGCTGGACCGGCTGCGCAAGGAGGGCTGGGTGCGGATGAACTATCCCGAGCCCTTCGCGCCGTTCGCCGAGGGCTTCCCGACGCGGTCGGGCAGGATGCGCTTCCCGCCTGCGGGCAAGGCGTACACGCCGTCCCACACGGCCGACGCGCGGGACGGCTCGCCGTACCCGCTGGCGCTCGTCACGCCGGCGTCGCACACGTTCCTCAACACGACCTTCGGCAACAACCCGGAGCTGCGCCGCCGCGCCAAGGATCCGGTGGTGCTGGTCAACCCGGCCGACGCGGCCGCCAGGGGGCTGGTGGCCGGTCAGCGGGTACGCGTGCACAACGACGGCGGCGAGTTCCTGGCGGACGTGGAGATCAGCGACCGCGTGGCGGCCGGGGTGGTGGCCTCGCCGAAGGGGCGCTGGCCGAAGCTGACCCCCGGCGGCGCCAACCCGAACGCGGTCGTGGCCGAGCGGGACGGGGACATGGGCAAGGGGCCGGGCTTCCACGACAACCTGGTCGAGATCAGCCCTTGTGCCGGTCCATGAACGCCACGATCCGGTCGAGCACGTCCTTGCCGTGAGGACTGGCGAACAGGGCCGAGGCGTGCAGGCTCTCCCCCGGGATGACCATCGTCTGGTTGTCGGGGGCCTTGGTGGCGGCGTCGTGCGCCTTGGCGAGGTCGTCGGCGCCGCCGTACCCGTCGTTCGCGGAGCCGATCTGGAGCAGCGGCACGGTCAGCCTGGCCGCCTTCTCCGCGCTGATCTCGCCTGAGACGGCCACCACGCCGGCCGCCTTCGAGCCGAGCCTCAGGGCCGCAGGGACCGCGGTGGTGGCGCCGATCGAGCCGCCGACCAGGAAGATCCGCTTGATGCCCGGCTCCTTGACCAGGCGCCTGCCCATGGCGACGGCGCCGTCCTCGGGGAGCGTGGCGGAGCTCCTGGCGTACAGCAGGACGCGGTAGCCGGCGGCCACGAGCCGGTCCGACAGCGGCCGCCACGTGCACACGTTGCCCCGGCGCTCGTAGGTGATGACGACGCCCACCGGGCCGTCACCGGTGATCACGCCGGGGAGACCGCCGTCGTGCTTGAAGATCTTGCCGTCCGCCTCGGTGAAGCACCCGGAGACGTTCGGCCCCGTGGGAAGCGGGGCCGACGTCGTCGCCTCGGGGACCGGGGCCGGACTCGTCGCCTCGGGAGCCATGCTCGGGCCGGGCACCGCGGCACCGGTGCTGGCCGCGCCCCCGCAGGCCGTCAGCACTCCCACCATGAGCCCCACCACACCTACCAACGCGCGCATGGCCGCCCTTTCCTCTCAACTATGTCAGTTCTGACATAGTTGCAAGAGCACCATATCCTTGGGCGAACCATGACCTCAACGCTGGGATTCGCGATCCTCGCCGTGCTGGCGCGCGGCGAGCGCACGGGGTACGACCTCGCCGCGGCCATGCGGCGACCCGTCGGCTACTTCTGGACGGCCGGGCACAGCCAGATCCACGCCGAGCTGCAGAAGCTGCGGGCCGGGGGGCTGGTCGGATTCGAGGCCGAGCACGGGCCTGGGCCGCAGGGCAGGAAGGTCTACCACCTGACCGCCGAGGGCGGGGCGGCGCTGCGGGAATGGGTCACCGAGCCGCCCCGCGAGCGGCCGGAGCGCGACGAGCTGGTGCTGAAGACGTACGCGTCGTGGCTGGCCGAGCCGGAGCTGGTCAGGCGGATGTTCGCGGACCAGCTCGCCGCGCACGAGGAGCGGCTGGCCGAGTACGAGCGGCAGGAGGCGTCATTCGACGGGCCGCCCGCCTTCGGCGATCCCCGGTTCGGCAACTACGCCACGTTGCGCTGCGGGCTGAGCTACGAGCGGCACCGGGCCGACTGGTGCCGCTGGATGCTGGCTCAGCTCAGCGAGAGCTTGTAGCCCTCGTGGGAGGCCGTGAAGCCGAGGTTGTCGTAGAAGCGGTGCGCGTCCGTACGTGACTTGTCGGAGGTGAGCTGCACGATGGCGCAGCCGCGCTCCCGGGCCCGGTCGATCGCCCACTCGATCATCCGGCCGCCGAGGCCCTGGCCGCGAGCGGCGGCGGCGACCCTCACGGCCTCGATCTGGCACCGCTCGGCGCCCAGCCGCGAGAGTCCGGCCAGGTACGTGAGCTGCATCGTGCCCACCACCTCGCCGTCCAGCTCGGCCACGATCAACTCGTCGTACGGATTGCCGTCGACCCGCTCGAACGCCGCCAGATAGCGCTCGTCGCCGGGGTCACCCTCGCGCGCGGCGCCGAGATGGTCGTCGGCCAGCATCGCCACGATGGCCGGCACATCCTCCTTGCGGGCCGTGCGGAAGAGCACTTTCTCACTTTGCTGCATGTCCGAATGATGTCAGGGATGGCTCAGGGTCCGTCCCCGATGCCCCCAAGGGGGCCGAAAAGGCACCATGAGTGACATGAACGAAATCAGCCGACGGGATGAAGTCTCGCTGTCGGGCGCCGCGCTCCGCGGCGCCCCCTGGAAGGCCGCCGCCATCGGCGGCGGCGCCATCGCCGCGACCAGCTTCGGCCTGGGCGTGCTCACGGGCGGCGCCGACCTGGTGTGGGCGCTGGGCCTGGGCATCAGCCTGTTCGCCCTGATCGCCGCGATCGGCGCGGTCTCCAAGCCGCACGAGGGCGACCGGGTGACCCGCCAGGCCCGCCTCTGGTCGCTGAAGCACCCGTGGAAGTTCGCGCTGCTGCCCGCGGGCATCACGGCCGTGCTGGACTATCCGGTGCAGCTCGTGCTCGACGGCGAAGGAGTGTTCGGCTCCGGCATCCACGCCCTGTGGCACGGCGCGCTGGTCTATCTGATCGCCGGCATCCTGACCCTCACCATGCAGGGCCGCGCCAATTCGGCCCGGTGAGGTCAGCTCTGCGCCTCCCGCTCCGCCTGGCTCCGGCACACGCAGAACTCGTTGCCCTCCGGGTCGAGCATCGTCACCCAGCCGGTGCCGTCGGGCTGCCGCCGGTCGTCGTGGACGGTCGCGCCCAGCCCGATCAGCCGCTCGACCTCCTGGTCGCGGGTCCTGCCCTCGGTGCCGTTGACGTCGAGGTGGATCCGGTTCTTGACGGTCTTGCCCTCGGGCACCCGGATGAACAGCAGGAACGGGTCCTGCTTGGTACGGAGCATGACCTCGTCGTCGCCCGGTTTGTCGCCCTCGCCGAGCGGCAGCCCGGTGGCCTTGCTCCACCAGGTGGCAATCTCGTACGGGTCGGCGGCGTCGATGGTCACGGCATGAATTTCGATCACCCCGCCACCCAACCGGTGACAGGCCGGAACGTCAAGGTCAGGCGAGCACCCGCAGGCCGATGACCCCCGCCAGGATCAGCGCGATCGAGACGATGCGCGCCGGCGAGACCTCGTCCCCCATGGCGATCATGCCCAGCACCGCGGTGCCCGCGGCGCCGACGCCGGTCCAGACGGCGTACGCGGTGCCGACTTCGAGGGTCTTGAGCGCGTACGAGAGCAGCCCGAAGCTCAGCACGGCCGTGACGAGGAACGACAGGGTCCACCACAGATTGCCGAACCCGTTGCTGAGCTTGAGCGAAAGGGCCATGGCGACTTCGAAGACGCCGGCCAGCACGAGGACGATCCACGCCATGATCAGAACTCCCTTGGGACGAGACTGCGGTGCCTGCGTCGTCTTGGCGTTCCGGGTACGGCGCGTCTCGTCCGGGAGCTGTCAGCTCATGGGCAAGAACGCGGACCTCGACGGGATCATTCCCACCAGATCGTGACCCATCGGTCGCGCGGCAACGGCCACATGCCCAGCTCCAGCACCGTGGCAGCCACCTCCTCGGCCCTGGAGGGGTCGAGGCACACCCTGCGGCACGCGCTGGCCGCCAGGTCCTCCAGCGAGGTGAATCGTTCCAGGGGCGCTTCCCGTTCCTCCACCTGCACCGGGTAGCCGAGCGCCGCCGCCAGCGCCACGCAGTCCTCGGCGATGGGCCGGACCGGCCGGTCGACTCCGTGGAAGTGCTGCCACAGCGGCGTCATCCAGCTCATGGGATGGCGGTGCGTGAGCTCCAGCACCACCCGCCCGTGCGTGCGCCCGTCGAGGGCCCGCAGGAAGCCGGCCAGGTCGAGGACGTTGTAGACCACGTGGGCGGCGACGGTGACGTCCACCACGGGCACCCGGCCGGCCACGTCGGGCCAGCGCCCCTCGATCGCCGTGACCGGCACGCCGAGCTTCTCGGCCCTGGCGGTCAGCCCCTCCAGCATCGACGCCGAGGTGTCCACCGCGTAGAGGTGGCCGATGCGCTCGTGCAGCGGCAGGGACGAGGCACCAGGGCCCGAGCCCACGTCGAGGAGCGTGCCCTTGTCGGGCAGCGCCTCCAAGAGCCGGGTCATGGTGGGACCGTCGTCGGGCTCGGCCAGCGCCCTGTCGGTCCGGGTGCCGAACCGCTCGGGCGAGTGACTCCAGGGGTCGGCAGAAGCCTGGGCCATGATCTGGTCGGGGATGGCCCAGGATTCCAGGCGCTCTCGCCATCTCGCGGCGAGTTCTTCGGCGTCCATGGAGACGAGCATGCCACGCATACCTCGGGTTACCCGCGGGTAGCATTGCAGAGTAAGGTTACTCGCCAGTACGAATACCCCTCGGTTCAAGGAGATCGACCCCATGGGCCACTACAAGAGCAACGTGCGAGACCTGGAATTCAACCTTTTCGAGGTGTTCGGGCGACGCGAGATCCTCGGCACAGGGCCTTTTGCGGACGTGGACGAGGAGGTCGCCCGGGGCATCCTCGACGAGGTCAACAGGCTGGCCACCGGCGTCCTGGCCGACTCCTTCGAGGAGGGCGACAGGAACCCGCCCGTGTTCGACGCCGCGACGAGCTCCGTGAAGGTGCCCGAGGGCTTCAAGAAGTCCTACAAGGCGCTGGTGGACGGCGGCTGGGCCAACCTCGACCTGCCCGCCGAGCTGGGCGGCCCCGGCATCCCGAGGAGCCTGGCCTGGGCCACGGCCGAGCTCGTGCTGGGCTCGAACCCGGCGCTGTATATGTACGCCGCGGGCCCCAACTTCGCCTACACGCTGTGGAAGGTCGGCACGCCGGAGCAGAAACGCTTCGCCGAGCTGGCCATCGAGCGCGAGTGGGGCGCCACGATGGTGCTCACCGAGCCGGACGCCGGCTCCGACGTGGGCGCCGGACGGACCAAGGCGGTGCGCCAGGAGGACGGCAGCTGGCACATCGAGGGCGTCAAGCGCTTCATCACCAGCGCCGAGCACGACTTGTCCGAGAACATCTTCCACCTCGTGCTGGCCCGCCCCGAGGGCCACGGCCCGGGCACCAAGGGGCTGTCGATGTTCCTGGTGCCGAAGTTCCACGTGAATCTCGAGACCGGCGAGCTGGGCGAGCGCAACGGCGTCTACGTCACCAACGTCGAGAAGAAGATGGGGCTGAAGGTCTCCACGACCTGCGAGCTGACGTTCGGCGACAAGCACCCGGCCGTCGGCTGGCTGGTGGGCGACGTCCACGAGGGCATCAGGCAGATGTTCATGGTCATCGAGCACGCCCGCATGATGGTCGGCACCAAGGCCATCGCCACCCTCTCCACCGGCTACCTGAACGCGCTGGAGTACGCCAAGTCCCGCGTGCAGGGCGCGGACCTGACCCGGATGGCCGACAAGGCCGCCCCGCGCGTGACCGTCACCCACCACCCGGACGTGCGGCGCGAGCTCATGCTGCAGAAGTCGTACGCCGAGGGCATGCGGGCCCTGGTGCTCTACACGGCCACGTTCCAGGACGCCCTCCTGGTCGACCCCGGCGACCGGCACGCCAGCGAGATGAACGACCTGCTGCTGCCCATCGTCAAGGGCGTCGGCTCCGAGCGGTCGTACGAGCTGCTCTCCCGCTCGCTGCAGACCCTCGGCGGCTCGGGCTACCTGCAGGACTACCCGATCGAGCAGTACATCCGGGACGCCAAGATCGACTCACTGTACGAGGGCACGACCGCGATCCAGGGCCTGGACCTGTTCTTCCGGAAGATCCTGCGCAACCAGGGCGCGGCGGTCGGGTCGCTGCTGGCCGAGATCGGCGAGTTCGCCGGCTCGGAGGCGGGCAACGGCCGGCTCAAGGAGGAGCGCAAGCTCCTCGCGGAGGCCGCCGGCGAGGTCAAGGCCATGGGCGACACCATGGCGGGCTGGGCGCTGAGCTCGCTGGAGGCACCCGCCGAGGTGTACAAGGTGGGGCTGAACACCAGCCGGCTCCTGCTGGCGCTGGGCGACCTGGTGATCGGCTGGCTGCTGCTGCGGCAGGCCGAGGTGGCCCTGGCCAGGCTGGCCGACGGCGAGGACCCGTTCTACCTCGGCAAGGTGGCCGCGGCCTCGTTCTTCGCCAAGACCGTCCTGCCGCGGCTGGCGGTCGAGCGCCGGGTGCTGGAGTCCACGGGGCAGGAGCTCATGGAGCTTCCCGAGGAGGCCTTCTAACCCGCGGAGGCGGGGGTCGGAGAGCGCTTCGAGGGAGTACGGTCGCGGCATGAGCTCGACTTCTCACGACCATCCCCTTCCCCCGCCCCGGGTCGAAGAGGTGTCCGAGGGTGTCTTCGCCTACATCCAGCCCGACGGGAGCTGGTGGATCAACAACACCGGCTTCCTGGCCGGCCGGCGTGGCGTGATCTGCGTCGACGCCTGCTCGACCGAGCGCCGTACGCGGACGTTCCGGGAGGCCATCGGCAAGGTCACCGACCGGCCGATCACCACGCTGATCAACACCCACCACCACGGCGACCACACGTTCGGCAACTGGCTCTTCCCCGAGGCCACGATCGTCGGGCACGAGGGCGTGCGGGAGCAGATCCTGGCCGAGGGCGTCCCCACCTACCGCGCCGCGTGGTCGCCCGAGGTGGAGTGGGGCGAGATGGAGGTGGCGCCGCCGTTCCTCACCTTCACCGACCGGATCACCCTGCACTCCGACGACCTGCGGTGCGAGGTGCGGCACGTGGGCCATGCCGCGCACACGACGAACGACTCGTACGTGTGGATTCCCGAGCGGCGGCTGCTGTTCGCGGGCGACCTCGTCTTCAACGGCGGGACGCCGTTCGTCCTGATGGGCTCGGTGGCCGGGGCGCTGGACGCGCTCGACCAGCTCAGGGCCTTGGGGGCGGAGACGATCGTGCCGGGGCACGGCGGGGTGTGCGGGCCGGAGGCGTACGACCGGGTCGAGGGTTACCTGCGGTTCGTCCAGGAGACGGCGGCGCGCGGCCGGGCGGCGGGGCTGTCGCCGCTGGAGGTGGCCTGGGAGGCCGACCTGGGCGAGTGGGGCGGGCTGCTGGACTCCGAGCGCATCGTGGGCAACCTGCACCGCGCCTACGCCGAGCTCGACGGCCAGCCGCTGGGTGCGCCGATCGACCTGGTCACCGCCGTGTTCGACATGATCACGTACAACGGCGGCAAGCCATTGTCGTGCCTCGCCTGAGATGTCACGGGTGTGATCTTCTTTACCCGGGTATGACCGTGGCTGTACTCGCCGTTTGCCTGGAGGTCGTCATGGGTGTCGGGGTTAGCATCTTCTTCCTCACGCTTGGCGCCATCCTGAGATTCGCGATCGAGCCCGACGTGTTCGGCAAGGCCGTCCACATGGACGTCGTCGGGCTCATCTTCATGATCGTCGGTGGTGTGGGCGTGGTGCTGAGCATCGTGCTGGCCCCCAGGAGGGGCCACACTTCCGAGGACAGGCTGATGCGCCGCGAGAACAACCCGCCGGAGATCTAGAGGCTGAGCTGCACCGCGGCCCGGGAGGCCAGGATCGGCCTGATGTGCTCCGCGATCACCGCCTGATGCTGCGGGTGGTCGCGGTAGACCAGGTAGTCCTCCACGTCGTCGAAGTCGGCCACCACCGCGTAGTCGTGGTTGCCCTGGTTGATGCCCGCGTCCGCGCCCACGGTGAACGAGCGGAGCTGCGGGATGATGCCGGGCAGCTTGCCCAGCTCGGCGGTCACCGTCTCCTTCTGCTCGTCGGTCGCGGCCTCGGTCCAGGTGAACAGCACGATGTGGCGAATCATGCGATCAGGTGTATCAGATCGCGACGGCGCGACTCTGTACGGGATGGGTGCGGGTGTTCCGGCCTACTGCGACCGCCGGGGGAGGGGTCCTCCCGGCGGTCGCCGTAGTCTCCCCGGCTAGCTCCAGGCCAGCATGTGCAGCGGGTCCTCCAGCATGTCGCCGACGTCGCGCAGGAACATCGAGCCCAGCTCGCCGTCCACGATGCGGTGGTCGAACGAGAGGGCCAGGGTGGTCACCTTGCGCACCGCCAGCTCGCCGTCCACCACCCACGGCATGTCCCTGATCTGGCCGACGGCGAGGATGGCGGCCTCGCCGGGGTTCAGGATGGGGGTGCCGGCGTCGACGCCGAAGACGCCGACGTTGGTGATGGTGAAGGTGCCGCCGGCCATCTCGGCCGGCTGGGTGCGGCCCGCCCTGGCGGTCTCCGTGAGCTCGGCCAGCCGCCCGGCCAGCTCGGGGAGCGACAGGGCGTGGGCGTCCTTGACGTTGGGCACCACCAGGCCGCGGGGGGTGGCGGCGGCTATCCCCAGGTTCACGTAGCGCTTGACCACGATCTCCTGCGCCGCCTCGTCCCACGACGAGTTGATCATCGGGTGGCGTTTGACGGCGGTGAGGACCGCCCTGGCCACCAGCAGCAGCGGGGACACCTTGACGTCCGCGAAGTCCCGGAAGGTGCGCAGCCGCTGCACCGTCTCCATGGTGTTCGTCACATCGAGCTGGAGGAACTCGGTGACGTGCGGAGCGGTGAAGGCGCTGGCGACCATCGCCTGGGCGGTCATCTTGCGCACGCCCTTGACGGGGATGCGCTCCTCCGGCCGCTCGGATGCCGCCACCTCGGCGACCGGGGCCGCCTTGGCCTCCGCCGCGGCGTGGACGTCCTCGCGGGTGATCGAGCCCTCGGGGCCGGTGCCGGCGAGGGTGGCCAGGTCGACGCCGAGGTCCTTGGCCAGCTTCCGTACGGGTGGCTTGGCGAGGACGCCGGCCCGGCCGGCGGGCGGCGCGACAGGGGCAGGAGCAGGGGCGGTGCCGCCGTCCACCTCCACGCGGGAGGGGTTGGCCACCGGGTTCGCCGGGATGCCGGGAACCTGGGGCTTGCGGGGACGGCGCTTGGTGGCGCCGGTCTTGACGCCGTAGCCGACCAGGACCGCCTGGCGCTCCTCCTTGGGAGCGGGGCTGCCGTGGGCCCCGGGCTCGACGGCGCCCTCCGCCGGAGGCGTGGGCACCAGGTCCTCGGCCAGCGCCTTGGTCTCCTCCGAGACCTCGGAGGTGTCGACGGCGATGATGGGGGCGCCGACGTCGACCGTCTGGCCCGCCTCGGCCAGCAGCTCCGCGACCACCCCGTCCCAGGGGATCGGGAGCTCGACGATCGACTTGGCCGTCTCGATCTCCACGACGATCTGGTTGACCTTGACCGCGTCACCCGCCTCGACGTGCCAGCGGACGACCTCGGCCTCCGTCAGCCCTTCGCCGACGTCAGGGAGCTTGAACTCGCGTCGCATGAGAATCCCAACCCCCCTCAGTACCCGAAGGCCCGGTCGACGGCGTCGAGCACCCGGTCCAGGTCGGGCAGGTAGTGTTCCTCCAGCTTCGACGGCGGGTAGGGGGTGGAGAAGCCGCCGACCCTGAGCACCGGCGACTCCAGGTGGTAGAAGCACTGCTCAGTGATCCTGGCCGCCAGCTCGGCCCCGAAACCGCTGTTGACGGGGGCCTCGTGGACGACCACCACCCGTCCGGTACGGCGCGCGGAGTCCATCACGGCCGCCTCGTCCAGCGGGTTGAGCGAGCGCAGGTCGATCACCTCCAGCGAACGGCCGTCCTCCTCGGCGGCCGTGGCGGCCTCCAGGCACGTCTTGACCATGGGGCCGTAGGCCAGCAGCGTGACGTCGGACCCGGGCCGCACGACCCTGGCCGCGTGCAGCGGCGGCCACCAGTCGGTGGAGCCGGTGTCGATGTCGGCCTTCTCCCAGTAGCGCCGCTTGGGCTCGAAGAAGATCACCGGGTCGTCGCTGCGGATGGCCTGCTGGATCATGGTGTACGCGTCGGCCGGGTTGGAGCAGGAGACGACGCGCAGCCCCGCCGTGTGGGTGAAGTACGCCTCGGGCGACTCGCTGTGGTGCTCGACCGCGCCGATGCCGCCGCCGCACGGGATGCGCACGACGACCGGGAGCTTGATCGCGCCCAGCGAGCGCATCGGCATCTTGGCGAGCTGCGTGATGATCTGGTCGGCGGCCGGGAAGACGAACCCGTCGAACTGGATCTCGCACACCGGCCGGTAGCCGCGCAGCGCCAGCCCGATGGCGGTGCCGATGATGCCCGACTCGGCCAGCGGCGTGTCGATGACGCGGTCCTCGCCGAAGTCCTTCTGCAGGCCGTCGGTGACCCGGAAGACGCCGCCCAGCTTGCCGACGTCCTCGCCCATGATGAGGACCTTGGGGTCGTCCTCCATGGCCTTGCGCATGCCCTCGTTGAGCGCCTTGGACAGGCTCATGACCGTCATTTGGCGAACCCCTCCAGGTAGGCCGCGTACTGGGCGCGCTCCTGGTCCATCAGGGCGTGGGGCTCGCGGTAGACGTGGTCGAAGATGTCGAGCGGCTGGGGGTCGGGCATGGCCAGGCAGCGCCTGCGCAGGTCGGCCCCGAGCTGGTCGGCCTCGGCGTCAACGGAGTCGAAGAACGACGGGTCGGCGTGCTCGTTCTTGAAGAGGTACGACCTGACCCGCTCGATCGGGTCCTTGAGCTTCCACGCCTCCAGCTCGCTGGCCACGCGGTAGCGCGTCGGGTCGTCGGTGGTGGTGTGGGCGCCCATCCGGTACGTGAACGCCTCGATGAGCGTCGGCCCCTGACCGGTGCGAGCGGCCTCCAGCGCCTTCCTGGTCACGGCCAGGCAGGCGAACACGTCGTTGCCGTCCACCCTGATCCCCGGGAAGCCGAAGCCGGAGGCGCGCCGGTAGAGGGGGATGCGGGTCTGCTTCTCGAGGGGCTCGGAGATGGCCCACTGGTTGTTCTGGCAGAAGAACACGATCGGCGCGTTGAACACGCTGGCCCAGATGAACGACTCGTTCACGTCGCCCTGCGAGGTGGCGCCGTCGCCGAAGTAGACGATCGTGGCGGCGCTGGCGTCGTCGCGCTGGATGCCCATCGCGTAGCCGACCGCATGGAGGGTCTGGCTGCCGATCACGATCGTGTACAGGTGGAAGTTGTGCTCCTTGGGGTCCCAGCCGCCGTGGTTCACGCCTCTGAACAGGCCGAGCAGCTTCACCGGGTCGACGTCGCGGCACCACGCCACGCCGTGCTCGCGGTAGGTGGGGAAGGCCATGTCGGAGTCGGTCAATGCGCGGCCCGAGCCGATCTGGGCCGCCTCCTGGCCCAGCAGCGAGGCCCAGATGCCCAGCTCGCCCTGGCGTTGCAGCGCCACGGCCTCCAGGTCGATGCGCCGTACGAGGACCAGGTCGCGGTAGAGCGACCGGACCTCCTCATCGGTCAGGTCGATGTCGTAGTCGGGGTGCTCTACCCGCTCCCCCTCGGGGGTGAGCAACTGGACGAGCTCCGGAGGTGCGTCAGAGGCACCACGAGAGGCGTCGACTGTCACGAGGCCTCCTTTGTCGGCCTCGTGACACATGTGCTGTGTCTATCGATGACCTCGACAAGCTCGGTCATGAGCCACTCCTGTTGCGTTCGTCAGGGCAGGTCCTCGATGGGGTTGCCACCTTGGGCCGGCCTTCCAGGCGATGAACCATCTGGTGGTGGTTCGTACGCGTTTGGGGACATCGTGGCAGACGTCACAGCCCTGCGCGCAAGCCCCATGTCCTCCCCGTTCCCGTTGTGTCGGCAGCCACACGCGCCGGTAGGCTGTGCTTCCCAGTCACCCACCGCATCCAGGAGGAACGCAGTGGCCCGCGTCATCGTGGACGTCATGTTGAAGCCCGAGATCCTCGATCCGCAGGGCCAGGCGATCGCCAGGGCGCTGCCCAGGCTCGGCTTCTCCGGCGTCTCGGCCGTGCGCCAGGGCAAGCGCTTCGAGGTCGAGCTCGACGGGCCGGCCGACGAGGCGGCGCTCGAGGAGGTCCGCAAGATGGCCGAGACCCTGCTGGCCAACACGGTGATCGAGGACTACAGCGTCCGGGTTGAGGATTAGGGGAGATTTGCCGCCCGCATTCCCCCCTGGCCGGTTAAAGCGGGGTTCGGGGGAGGCACAATGCCACGGGCGTGCCAACACTAAATAACAACAACGTGATTTTGCGGTTAGCCCCGTTTTCACAGGGAAACCTACTCCAGGTGACGTTCTGGCGCCCGGAGGAGTCCGGTGGATATTGAGTTCTCGTTGGCACTGCCTCGGGATGCGATCGGCATACCGATGGTCAGGCGAGTGCTGGGCGATGCCATGCGTTCACTCAACGTGAGTGAGACGTGCATCGCCGACATGCTCCTCGCCGTCTCCGAGGCGTGCTCCAACGCGGTCCGGCACGGGGGTCCCGCCAACCGCTACGAAGTGAGCGCGGCGATCGGCTATGGCCGCTGCGACGTGCGCGTCGCGGACAGCGGCGACGGGCTGCCGACGATGCCGCCGCACTTCCCTCCACCCGACACGGAGAACGGCCGTGGTCTGCTGATCATGCGCTCCGTGGTGGACGAGATCTCCTTCGGCATCACGCCCGGCCGCGGCACCACGGTCCACCTGCGCAAGCACCTCGCCTGGGACGACGCGGCGGATGCCCGTCCCCGTGAGCTGGCAGCCGTCTGACCTGCGCCTCCGCCCGACGCACGAGCCGATGTGGACCACCCGGCAGCACCCGATAATCTGAAGACACCGCCGCAGACCGCCGTCCACCCGAAGAGACGGTGGCGCGTGCGCGCGCATTCCTCGGAGGGGACGACTGTCATGAGCGCTGCCCGTGTGGGCGTAGTCACGTTTCCAGGAACTCTCGACGACCAGGACGCCGCCAGGGCCGTACGCCTCGTGGGCGCGGAGGCGGTGCCGCTGTGGCACGCCGACCACGACCTGAAGGGGGTCGACGCCGTCTTCCTGCCCGGCGGCTTCTCCTACGGCGACTACCTGCGCTGCGGCGCCATCTCCCGGTTCGCGCCGCTGATGGACGAGCTCATCCCGGCCGCCAGGGCGGGGCTGCCCGTGATCGGCACCTGCAACGGGTTCCAGATCCTCTGCGAGGCCCACCTGCTGCCCGGCGCGCTGACCCGCAATGCCTCGCTCCACTACGTCTGCCGTGACCAGCGGGTCCGGATCGAGCAGACGGCCACCCCCTGGACCAGCTCCTTCGAGCCCGGCCAGGAGATCGTGCTGCCGGTCAAGCACGGCGAAGGCCGCTACGTGGCCTCCGAGGACACCCTGGCCGCGCTGGAGTCGGGCGGCCACGTGGTCGTGCGCTACGTCGGCGGCAACCCCAACGGCTCGCTCAACGACATCGCGGGCATCCGTAACGAGGCGGGCAACGTGGTCGGCCTCATGCCGCACCCCGAGCACGCGGTCGAGGACCTGGTCGGCGCGCCCAGCACCGACGGCCTCGGATTCTTCACCTCCGTCCTCAAGAAGCTGGTGAACGCATGAGCGAGCGAAGCGAGCGACCAATGGGCGCAGTCGACAAGTCGGCCATTCGACCGACGAAGGAGGGCGAATGACCGACAGCGTGAAGCGGGCGGCGGAGACGCCCGAAGAGCCGATGCCCTTCGCCGAGCTGGGGATGAAGCAGGACGAGTACGACCGGGTCAAGGAGATCCTGGGTCGCCGTCCCACCGGCTCCGAGCTGGCCATCTACAGCGTCATGTGGTCCGAGCACTGCTCGTACAAGTCGTCCAAGGTGCATCTCAAGCAGTTCGCCACCAAGGCGCCCAAGTCTGACGCGCTGCTCGTGGGCATGGGTGAGAACGCGGGCGTGGTGGACATCGGCGACGGCTGGGCGGCCACGTTCAAGATCGAGTCGCACAACCACCCGTCCTACGTCGAGCCGCACCAGGGCGCGGCCACCGGCGTCGGCGGGATCGTCCGCGACATCATGTCGATGGGCGCGCGCCCGATCGCGGTGATGGACGCGCTGCGCTTCGGCGGCGCGGACGCCGTGGACACCCGCCGGGTCCTGCCCGGCGTGGTCGAGGGCATCAGCCACTACGGAAACTGCCTGGGCCTGCCCAACATCGGCGGCGAGGTCGCCTTCGACCCCTGCTACATCGGCAACCCGCTGGTCAACGCCCTGTGCGTGGGCCTGCTGCGCAAGGACCAGATCAAGCTGGCCACCGCGCCCGGCCCGGGCAACAAGGTCGTGCTGTTCGGCGCGTCCACCGGCCCCGACGGCATCGGCGGCGCCTCCGTGCTGGCGTCGGCGACCTTCGAGGACGAGTCGCAGGCCAAGCGGCCCGCCGTGCAGGTGGGCGACCCGTTCATGGAGAAGCTGCTCATCGAGTGCTGCCTGGAGCTGTACGCGGCCGACGTGGTCGTCGGCATCCAGGACCTCGGCGCGGCCGGGGTGTCGTGCGCGACGACCGAGCTGGCCGCCAAGGGCACCGGCGGCATGCACGTCGACCTCAACCTCGTCCCGCTCCGCGACCCCTCGCTCAGGCCCGAGGAGATCCTCATGAGCGAGTCGCAGGAGCGGATGATGGCCGTGGTCCGGCCCGACGACATCGCGGCGTTCATGGCGATCTGCGACAGGTGGGACGTCCCCGCCACCGTCATCGGCGAGGTCACCGACACCGGTCGCCTGGTCATGACCTGGGACGGCGAGGTCATTGTGGACATCCCGCCGGGCACGGCGGCCGACGACGGGCCCGTCTACGAGCGTCCCTACCACGAGCCGTCCGGGCAGGCCGCGCTCAACGCCGACACGCCCGACCGGCTGGAGCGGCCCGCGGACCTGCGGGCCACGCTGTTCCAGCTCCTCGGCTCGCCCAACCTCGCCTCCAAGGAGTGGGTGACCTCCCAGTACGACCGCTACGTCCGCTCCAACACCGTGCTGGCCCAGCCGGCCGACGCGGGCATGGTGCGGATCTCGGAGGTCATGGCGGGCGCGGAGCCGACCACCAGGGGCATCGCGCTGTCCACCGACGGCAACGGCCGCTACGCCAAGCTCGACCCGTACGCGGGGGCGCAGCTGGCGCTGGCCGAGGCGTACCGGAACGTGGCCGTGACCGGCGCCAAGCCGCTGGCCGTGACCAACTGCCTCAACTTCGGCTCGCCCGAGGACCCCGAGGTCATGTGGCAGTTCGCCGAGGCCGTGCGCGGCCTGGCCGACGCGTGCCGCACCCTGGGCGTGCCGGTGACCGGCGGGAACGTCTCCTTCTACAACCAGACGGGCTCGACGGCCATCCACCCGACGCCGGTCGTGGGCGTGCTGGGCGTCATCGAGGATGTGGCCAAGCGGGTGCCGTCCGGCTTCACCGCCGAGGGGCTGAAGGTCGTGCTGCTCGGCGACACGCACGAGGAGTTCGGCGGCTCGGAGTGGGCGCACGTCGCCCACCGTCACCTCGGCGGGCTGCCGCCGCGGGCCGATCT
Organism: Nonomuraea sp. JJY05; assembly: GCF_043496855.1. Taxonomy (NCBI): domain Bacteria; kingdom Bacillati; phylum Actinomycetota; class Actinomycetes; order Streptosporangiales; family Streptosporangiaceae; genus Nonomuraea; species Nonomuraea sp. JJY05. Next base: position 114,765 of record NZ_JBIEIS010000036.1, on the reverse strand, counting down.
GCAGGCCGAGCAGGCGCTGGCGACCGTGCTGGTCGAGGCCGCCAGGCGGGGGCTGCTGGAGGGCTCGCACGACCTGTCGGACGGCGGGCTGGCCGTCGCGCTGGCGGAGTCGTGCCTGGCGCGGGGCGTCGGGGCCTCGGTGGCGCTGAGCGGTGACGCCTTCACCGACCTGTTCAGCGAGTCGGCCGCGCGGGCGCTGGTCACGGTGCGGCCGGAGGCCTACGAGGAGTTCGCGTCGCTGTGCGGGCGGCACGAGGTGCCCTGCTACGGGCTCGGCACGACCGGAGGCGCTTCGCTGGTGGTCGAGGGCGTGTTCGAGGTGCCGGTCGAGGAGCTGCGGGAGACGCACTCGGCGGCGCTGCCCGCGCTGTTCGGCTGACGGTCTTCCGGAGGGCCGGTACGGATCGCCCGTACCGGCCCTCTTTCGCGTGTTACGCCTTCTTCTGGCCCAGGCACACGACGTAGACGGTGCCGCTGACGCTGGTGCCGTGGTTGGCGCTGCTGGTGGTCTTCTGGTCCGTGTCGGTGGCGGAGTAGGTGTTGCTGCCGTTGTCGTCCTTGGCCACGCTCACCGTCCATCCGGTGCCGCCGCTGGGCGCGCTGCTCATGACGACGGCGTTCTTGAGGGCGGTGAACGAGAAGCCGCCGCCGGTCGCCATGCCGCCCTTGTCGCAGCTGGCCGTCGCCGAGCCGGTCGAGGTCAGGGACGCGGTCTTGGTGTAGGTGGCGTAGTCGGCGCCGTCGCCGGGCTCGCCCTGCGGACCCTGGGGGCCCCGCGGGCCCTGGTCGCCCTTCTCGCCCTGCTTGCCGGGCAGACCGTCCTTGCCGTCCTTGCCGTCCTGGCCGTTCTTGCCGGGGAGGCCGTCCTTGCCGTCCTGGCCGTTCTTGCCGGGCAGGCCGTCCTTGCCGTCCGCGCCCTTCGGCCCCTGCGGGCCGGTCTCGCCCTTCGGGCCCTGGGGGCCGGTGGCGCCCTTGAGGCCCTGCGGACCCTTCGGGCCCATCTCGCCCTTGGGCCCCTGCGGGCCGGCCGGGCCGGTCTCGCCCTTCGGGCCCTGAGCCCCCTGCTGGCCCTGCTGGATGGTCGTCTGGGAGGCGCCGCCGATCAGGATCCGCTCCTCCGTCTTCCGGCACTTCGTGCCGGGGTTGACGATGCGGGCGTACCGCGTCTTCTTGTGCACGCAGGCGTGCACCTCGCCGGCGGCCGACGATGCGGTGGCGACGCCACCGACGGTGAGGAGCGAGGCGGCCAGCGCCCCCACGGCGGCGAGGGTGAGCGTGCGCCCACCGCGAACCTTGTTAGCCACGGCTGTCCTTCCGGAACCAGTGATGCTCATGTTGTCCATGAGATGCACGTTTCAATCGTTCCAAGAGATGACAGAAACTACATAACGCATCCATCACGAAACGGAGGGTTACTGACCAGATTGACAGGATTTCGAAACGCCGGTGAGTAAAACGACGCATTGGCGGCGTCGATCTCCGGTGGATAATCGGGTCTGTGTCAACCCCCTACCTGCCCAAGGCCACCCAGCCCGTGCGCGGTGTGGTCTGGGGCATCCACCTGGTCCTGCCACTGCTGGGGCTCTGGCTGCTGCTCGCCCAGCCGACGATCAACATCATGTGGCACCACAACCTCAGCCACTTCTGGATGATCATCACGGTGGCCGGGATCAACGTGGTCCTCGGAGTGATGATCAGCGAGGCGTCGCGGCGCCGCCAGGACGCCCGGCTGTTCCTCGTGTCCATGGTCTTCCTGAGCAGCGCCGGCTTCTTCTTCATGCACGGCCTGGCCACGCCGCAGATCATCCTGCCGATCGGTTCCCTGGGCTTCGACGTGGGGCAGCAGGTGGGGCTCTCCGTCGCGGCGGCGTTCGCGTTCGCCTCGGCGCTGCCGCTGGGCGACGCGGCCGCCAAGAAGGTGCTGGACGCCCAGCACTTCATCCGCGCGGTGCTGTTCGGCTTCATGGTCGTCTGGGGCGTCACGTCCCTGATCCCGGGGCTGACGCAGCTCAGTGAGCCGCCGCTGGCGTCGCCGGTCGACTGGCTGGCCTGGGCGTCCGTCCCCGGCGTCCTGCTGTACGGCGCGGCGAGCGTGATGATGTTCCTGCTGCACCGCAAGCGGCCGTCGGCCATGCTCGTCAGCCTCATCACGGCGTACGCGCTGCTGGCCGAGGCCATGATCGCCGGGATGTCGCAGCTCAACTGGCATCTGTCCTGGTGGGAGTGGCACCTGCTGCTCACGCTGGCCTTCGTGTTCGTGGCCTACAGCGCCTACCTGCAGTTCAGGCGGGAGGGGTCGAGCGCGGGCCTGTTCGACTCGGTGACGCTGGCGGCGACCGTGCGGCGCATCCAGCAGGACTACGACAAGGCCCTTGAGGAGCTGGTCGAGCACGTACGGCGGGGCGAGCCGCTGGCCGCGGCCCGGCTGTCGGGCAAGTTCCGGCTGAACGAGAGCCAGGTCGCGGTGCTCGACCGGGCGGGCGAGGCGCTGGCCAACGAGCGCGAGCTGTCCGGGCGGCTGGCCGCCCTGGTGTCCGTCAGCGCCCAGACCCGGGTGGGGCTGCCGGAGGACCAGCTCCTGGCCACGGCCCTCGACCGGGTGCGGCAGGCGTACGGCGACGTGAAGATCGGCCTGGTCGCGGAGGGCAGGACGGAGATCGGCTCGCGCGAGTACGAGTTTGCCGGCAACCAGCCCGTCAGGCGCGACAACCTGCTGGCCTTCCCCCTGACGGTCAAGGGCCATCTGGCGGGCGTGCTGGAGGTGCCCATCGGGCGCACCCAGCAGGACGAGGCGCTGGCCGCCACGCTGGCCGGGCAGCTGTCGATCTCCCTGGAGAACGCCCGCCTCTACCAGGAGCTCGACACGCTCTTCCGGCAGTACATGTCGCCCGACGTGGCCAACGCCCTGCTGGCCGACCCGGCGCAGGCCGCGCTGGGCGGCGAGCTGAAGGAGCTGACCGCGCTCTTCGCCGACCTCAAGGGCTTCACGACGTTCTCCGAGAAGGTCACGCCGGGCGAGATCGTCGAGATGCTCAACCGCTACCACACGGCCGCCGTCCCCTGCATCCTCAGCAACGGCGGCACGATCGTGCAGTTCGTCGGCGACGCGCTGCTGGCCCTGTTCAACGCCCCCGCCACCCAGGCCGGTCATGCGCGGGCCGCCTGCAAGGCCGCGCTGGAGATGCAGCGGGCCGCCGCCGAGGTGGCCGAGGAGATGGCGTGGAAGCGGGTGGACGACGTCCCGTGGCCGACGTTCAGGGTGGGCGTCAACACCGGTCCCGCGCTGGTCGGCAACATCGGCAGCCCGGAGCTGCGCGGCTTCAACGCGATGGGCGACTGCGTGAACGTGGCCGCCAGGCTCGAAGGCATCGCCGAGCCGGGCACCGTCGTCATCGGGGAGACGACGCTCAGGCAACTGGGGCCTGGCGCGTCGGTGAACCCTCTGGGGCCGCTCAACCTCAAGGGCAAGGAAGAGCTCGTCAATGCGTACGTTCTGACTGATTTGCAATAGAAGGGTGACTCCCGTACCGACATAATCGGGCGCATGGAGCCAGAGTCCGGCGAGTTTCTGTCCATGCTCACCGATGAGGAGGTCGCGGCCCTGCGCGCGGCCGGCCGTCCGCGGCGTTGGGATCGCGGCACCACCGTGATCAACGAGGGCGACACGTCCGACTGGGTCCTCGTGCTGACGGATGGCCGGGTCAAGTGCTCGTCTCACACGAGCGCCGGCACCGAGGTGGTGCTGGCCGTGCGCGGCCCCGGTGCGCTGCTCGGGGAGATGTCGGCCATCGACGGGTCGCCCCGCTCGGCCACGGTGACCGCACTGGAGCCGATCTCGGGCATCGTGGTGCGGGACTTCTCGTCGTTCCTGGAGTCCCACGGGCGCATCGCCGTGCTGCTCATGCAGCTCGTCACCGGCAGGCTGCGGGACGCGGACAGGAAGCGCATCGAGTACGGCGCGTTCGACACCACGGGCCGGGTCGCGACGCGCCTGCTGGAGCTGGCCGACCGGTACGGCGAGAAGACCAACAGCGGGGTACGCGTGGCGCTGCCCCTGTCGCAGGACGAGCTGGCCGGCTGGACGGGCGCCTCCCGCGAGGCGGTCAGCAAGGCGCTGCGCACGCTGCGCGACCGGGGGCTCATCGAGACCGGGCGGCGGCGCGTGGTCATCCACGACATCGACGGCCTGCGCAGGAGGGCCCGCTAGAAGCCCATACGTACGCCGTACGTCATAGTGGAGGGCATGGTCGCGGTCATTCCTCAGGACGCCAGCCGCTTACGCTACGCCTGGCGGGTCTGCGCGGTCACCAGCCTGGGGCTGGTGCTCATCGGCATCGCCGGCAGCACGCTCAACGTCGCGCTCCCGACGGTCGTGCGGCACTTCCACGCCAACGCCCTGGAGTCGGGGTGGATCCTCCTGGCGTTCCTGCTGGTCAACACCGCGAGCCTGGTGTTCTTCGGCCGGGTGGCCGACCTGCTGGGCAGGCGGGAGGTCTACCTGACGGGGTTCGCCATCTTCACCGTGGCCTCGCTGCTGGCCGGGCTGTCGCCGAGCGTGTGGTTTCTCATCGCGATGCGGGTGCTGCAGGCGGTCGGGGCGGCGATGATCCTGGCGAACGGCACGGTGATCATCACGGACGCGTTCCCGCCCGACCGGCTGAGCCAGGGCATGGGCGTCTACATCGGCACGCTGTCGGTGGCGCAGCTGGCCGGGCCCACCCTGGGCGGGCTGATCGCGGAGACCGCGGGCTGGCAGTGGATCTTCTGGGTGAACGTGCCCGCCGGGCTGGCCGCGCTGAGCGTGGGGGCGGTGCTCCTGCGCAGGATGCCCAGGCGGCCGAAGGAGCCCGTGGACGCGCTGGGCAACGTGCTGCTGTTCGCGGCGCTGACGGCGGTGCTGCTGGCACTGTCGGAGGCGGGCTCGGCCGGGCTGACCAGTCCCGTGGTGCTGACGGGGGCGGCGGTCTTCCTGGTGCTGCTGCCGCTGATCGTGCTGGCCGAGCGGCGCTCCTCGAATCCGGTGCTGGACCTGCGGCTCTTCGGCGGGCGGCTGCTGACCTACGCGAATCTGGCCTCGTTCTGCAACGCCCTGGCCCGATCTGCGCTGATCCTGGTGGTGGCGCTGTACTTCCAGGCGGCCAGGGGGGTGGACGCGTTCACGGCGGGGCTGAGCGTGCTGCCGGTGCCCGTCGGGATCGGGCTGGCCTCGCCGATCGTGGGCCTGCTGGGGCGGCGGGTGTCGCCGTACGCGCTGTCCATCGGCGGGGCGGTGCTCAGCGCCCTGGGGCTCGGGACGCTGATGCTGACCGCCGATCCCGCCACGCCGTACTGGGTGATCGGGATCGGCCTGTTCGTTGCCGGCTGCGGCAGCGGAACGTTCCTGACCGGCAACACCACCCAGGTCATGCGAGCCCTGCCGACCGGGAGCCTGGGCGTGGTCAACGGGTTCCGGGTCATGATCATGAACGTCGGCATCGTGATCAGCGTCGGCCTGTCGCTCAGCGTCCTGACCGCCTCCGTGGGGCCCGGGCTGCGGGCCCAGGTGTACGCGGGCACGCTGTCCAGGCTTTCACCGGTGGCCGTGGGACAGCTGATGGACGGCTTCCAGCGCGCGTACGCCGTGCTGTTCGCCGTGGCCCTCGCGGGCGCGCTGCTCGCGGCCCTGGCGCGCCCTCAGAGGGCGGCGGCGAGCCTGGACTCCACGTCGCGGTAGCGGGAGACCGGGATGAGGTGGACGCCGTCGAAGGCGCCCGACTCGCGCAGGGCGAGCACCTGCTCGCAGGCCGCCTCGACGCCCGCCATGCGGTCCGCTGCCACCTTCGCGATCAGCTCTTCCGGCAGGTCGATGGCGGGGATGCTGGCGGCCAGGGCGCGGGCGTGCTTCTCGCTGGCCAGGACCATGACGCCCGCGTAGACCGGCACGTCCACCGGGTGGGCCTCGCGCCAGCGCAGCTGCGCTTCCAGGGAGAAGCCGACCTGCAGGAACAGGAAGTCGGCCGCGCGCTTCCACGCGGGCAGCGAGCGCATCGAGGCCGCCGCGCCCAGCCGCATGCCGGGCGAGAACTCCCGGGCCTCCTCGATCATCGAGCGCACGGTCAGGTCGCTGGTCCGGTTGCCGCTCGTGGGCTTGTCGCCGTAGACGAACAGGAACTGGTCCACCCCGTACGCCGCCGCCGTGAGCAGGTCGCGGCGGAAGCCCAGCAGGTTGCGGTCGCGCGAGTTGAGGCAGGCGATGCCGCGCCCGCCCATGGCCTGAACCTCGTGCGCCACCGCCACGCTCGACACCGTCGCGCGCCCGATGTGGTTGTCAGGGATGAGGAACGAATGGGCGATCTTGCTCATGGTGCCGATCTGGTGTCTGACGTGCTTCAGATCGGGCTTGGTGGGAGGTTCGATCTCGCAGATCAGCTCGAAGGACATGATCGAGACTCTAACCTTTGGGTGCGAGCGCCTCTATGCCGCTGAGCACCAGATCGACGCCGAACGTGTCGTACAACCCCTTCTCCGTCCCCCTGACCAGCGGTGAGGCCATCTCGACCAGGTGCGGGTACGTCTCCTCCGGCAGCGACCGCAGGCCCGCCAGCTTGGCCCTGACCGCCTCCGGGTCGATCGTCTTGACGTGCACGGGGGCGTCGGCGATGGCGATGGCGCTCTGCAGCAGATATTTGCTGATCAGGCAGCTCTCGTCGATGCCGAACCCGGCGCTGCGGGCCAGGCCGAGCGACTGGTCCCAGACGGCCAGGAAGTTCGGCACCTCGATGGGGTCGATCTGCTCGAGCACGCTCTTGGCGCAGGGATGCGTGCGCAGCGTCCTGATCAGGCCCTCGATCAGGTCGCGGAACTGCTCCCGCCAGGGGCGCTCGTCGGCCTGCTTGGGCGCGAAGCCGCCGATCAGGTGGTCAGCCATGCCGACGAGCAGCTGCTCTTTGTTCTTGTAGTGCCAGTAGAGGGCCATCGGGGTCACGCCCAGGTCCGTGGCCAGGCGCCGGATCGTCACGGTGTCGAGCCCTTCGGCGTCACCGATCTCCAGAGCTCGCTCCGCGATCGCCTGCGCGGTCAGTTTTCCCATCACGGTTGACAACTATACGCCGTACAAGTTCAACTATACGACGTACAAGTACGGCGTATAGGAGGAAATGACGTGCGGTGGTGGGCGCTGGTCGCGGTGACCTTGGGCACCTTCATGACTTACTTGGACAACAACGTCGGCAACGTTGCGTTGCCGACGATCCAGCGGGAGCTGGGGCTGACGATCTCGGGCCTCGAATGGATCGTGAGCTCGTACATCCTGGTCTTCGCCGGCCTGATGCTGGTCGGCGGCCGGCTGGCGGACGTGTTCGGGGCCCGCCGGGTGTTCCTCGGCGGGCTGGCCGTCTTCACGCTGGCCTCGATGGCGGCCGGGCTGGCCACGTCCGGCGCGGCGCTGATCGCCGCGCGGGCCGTGCAGGGCGTGGGGGCGGCGCTGCTCACGCCCACCGCGCTGACGCTGATCAGCCAGATCTTCCCCGACCCCGGCGAGCGCGGCCGGGCCGTGGGCATCTGGAGCGCCGCGGGGGCGCTCTCCATGGCGCTCGGGCCGATCACGGGCGGCTTCATCAGCCAGAACCTGCACTGGGGCTGGATCTACCTGATCAACGTGCCGATCGGCGTGGTGACGTTCGGCCTGGGGATGTGGGCGGTCAGGCCCGCCTTCACCCGCGTGCGGCACCGGATCGACGTGCCCGGGCTGGCCACGTCCGCCCTCGCCCTGTTCGCCCTGACATATGCGCTCATCGAGGGTGAGAGCGCCGGATGGACCTCGCCGGAGATCCTGGCCGCGTTCGGCGTGTTCGCGGCGGCGGCCGTGGCGTTCGTGCTGGTCGAGGCGCGGGCCGCCGAGCCGATGATCGCGATCTCGCTCTTCAGGTCCAGGGTGTTCAGCGGCGGGCTGCTCACCAGCGGCATCTGGTCGTTCGGCGTGTTCGGGATCTACTTCTTCAGCGCCCTGTGGCTGCAGAACGTGCTCGGCTTCTCCCCCACCCAGGCGGGCGCGGCGTTCGTGCCGATGGCCCTGGTCATGGCCGTGATCGCGATCCTGTCGCAGCGGATCAGCGCGCGCATCGGCATCGGCCCCACGGTGGCGCTGGGCATGGCGCTCATGGGCACGGCGATCTACCTGCTCTCCGGCGTGGGCGCCGACGCCGACTACGCCGACGTGGCCCCCTGGTTCCTGCTGTACGGGCTCGGCGGCGGCATGCTGGTGCCCCTGACGGCCGCGATCCTCGGGGGCATGCCCCAGGGCAGGTCGGGCGTGGCCTCGGGCGTCCTGAACGTGTCACGCGAGGTGTTCGGGCTGCTCGGCATCACCGTGCTGGGGGCGATCCTGAGCGCCAGGCAGAGCGGCAGCGACCGGGCGCCGCTGCTCGCCTTCCTGGACGCTTACCAGTTCACGCTGGTGATCGCCGCTGTCGTGGTGCTGGCTGCGATCCCGGTCGCCCTCTACTCGTTGCGAGCCCGACGTGAGATCCAGCGCGACGAACCTCAGGCCATGGCCACCGTAGGTTCGTCGAACTGAGTGCGATAAAGCTCCTCGTAGCGGCCGCCGGCGGCGAGCAGGTCGGCGTGCGTGCCGCGCTCGACCACGTGCCCGTCCTCGATCACCAGGATGAGGTCGGCGGCGCGGATGGTGGAGAGCCGGTGGGCGATCACCACGGCGGTCCTGCCGTCGAGCGCCTCCCCGAGCGCCGCCTGCACGGCCGCCTCGGAGGTGGAGTCGAGCGCCGCCGTGGCCTCGTCCAGGATCACCACCCTGGGCCTGGCCAGCAGCAGCCGAGCGATCGTCAGCCGCTGGCGCTCGCCGCCCGACAGGCGGTAGCCGCGCTCGCCCACGACCGTGTCGAGCCCGTCGGGCAACGACTCGATCAGGGTGGCCAGCCTGGCCCTGGTGAGGGCGTCCCAGATGTCGTCCTCAGTGGCCTCGGGCCTGGCCAGCAGCAGGTTCGCCCTGATCGTGTCGTGGAAGAGGTGGCCGTCCTGGGTGACCATGCCGAGCGTGTCACGGAGGGAGTCGGCGGTCAGGTCGCGTACGTCCACGCCGCCGAGCCGTACCGCGCCGGAGTCCACGTCGTACAGCCTGGGCAGGAGCTGGGCGATCGTGGACTTGCCCGCGCCGGACGAGCCGACCAGCGCCACCATCTGGCCCGGCTCGGCCCGGAACGAGACGCCGTGCAGCACCTCGACGCCGCCGCGCGAGTCGAGCGTGGCGACCTCCTCCAGCGAGGCGAGCGAGACCTTGTCGGCCGAGGGGTAGGCGAAGCGGACGTCGTCGAACTCGACGGAGACCGGGCCCTCCGGGACCTCTCGGGCGCCGGGCTTCTCCTTGATGAGCGGCTCCAGGTCGAGCACCTCGAAGACGCGCTCGAAGCTGACGACCGCGCTCATGACGTCCACGCGGGCGCTGGCGAGCGCGGTCAGGGGCGCGTACAGGCGGGTGAGCAGCATGGCCATCGACACGAGCGCGCCGGGCGCGAGTTGGTCGCGCAGGGCGTAGAAGCCGCCGAGGCCGTACACGAGCGCCAGGGCCAGCGCCGAGACCAGCGTCAGCGCGGTGACGAAGGCCGACTGGGTCATGGCCGAGCGCACGCCGATGTCGCGCACACGCCTGGCCCGGGCGGCGAACTCGGCCGACTCGCGCGCGGGCCGGCCGAACAGCTTGACCAGCGTCGCCCCGGGCGCCGAGAAGCGCTCGGTCATCTGCGTGCCCATGGCCGCGTTGTGGTCGGCCGCCTCGCGCCGCAGCCTGGCGATCCTGGTGCCCATCCGCCGGGCGGGCAGCACGAAGATCGGGAGCAGCAGGAGCGCGAGCAGCGTGATCTGCCAGGAGATGCCGATCATGGCGATGAGCGTCAGCACGAGCGTCACGATGTTGCCCGCCACGCCGGACAGGGTGTCGGTGAACGCCCGCTGCGCCCCGATCACGTCGTTGTTCAGGCGGCTGACCAGCGCGCCGGTGCGCGTCCTCATGAAGAACGCGACGGGCATCTTCTGCACGTGGTCGAAGACGGCCGTACGCAGGTCCAGGATCAGGTCCTCGCCCAGGCTCGCCGACAACCACCGGTTGAGCAGCCCGAGCCCCGCCTCCGCGAGGGCCAGGCCCGCGATCGCGAGCGACACCATGACGACCACGTCGAGCGGCTCGCCCTTGAAGATCGCGTCCACCACCCGCCCCGCGAGCAGCGGGGACCCCACCGCCAGACCTGCCATCACCACGCTGAGCACCAGGAACAGCGCTAATTTCCGGCGGTGCGGGCGTGCGAACCCGCCGATGCGCCGGAGCGTCGCCCTGGAGACAGGGCGACGCTCCTTCTGGTTGTTCATCGAATACAGCTGGTGCCAGGCGGTCATCTCCATGCTCATGGCATGGAACGGTATTGCCTCAAGTTAACTTGAGGTCAAGCGCCGATCTTCTTGCCCTGGCCGTGCCAGACCACCGCGACCGACGGGCGCGGCTGATCGCCGTCGGGCCAGTGGCTGCTGGGGTTGTCGGGGTTCGCGCCGTCGGTCTCGCCGGGGTGCTGCACCGCCACGAAGACGCTGCGCTGGTCAGCGGTCACCAGCGGGCCGCAGGTCTCCGCGCCGAACGGGACGGTGAGGAACTGGCGCAGGTGGCCGCGCTCCTTGCCGCGCACGGGCATCACGAACATGCCGTCGTTGCTGCCGAGCTGGTTGCCGTCCGTGGAGATCCACAGGTTGCCGTCACGGTCGAACGCCAGGTTGTCCGGGCACGAGATCGGCGAGACCTTGGTCTTGTCGTAGCCGGCGAAGTAGGTGCCGGGGTCGTTCGGGTCGCCGCAGACCAGCGGGAGCGACCACGCGAACGTCTTCTCGCCCGCGTCGTTGCGCCGCTCGACGATCTCCAGGACGTGGCCGTGCTTGTTCGAGGGGCGCGGGTTGGCCTCGTCCACCTGGGCCGCGGTGCGGTTGGTGTTGTTGGTGAGCGCCACGTACACGGCGCCGGTGACGGGGTTGCGCTCCATGTCCTCCGGGCGGTCCATCTTGGTCGCGCCCACCTTGTCGGCGGCCAGGCGGGTGTAGACCAGGACCTCGACGGCGGTCATGCCGTCCACGTACGACTTGCCGCCCGAGACGAGCGGGATCCACTCGCCCGAGCCGTCGAACTCGCCGTCGGAGGGCAGCTTGCCGCTGCCGTCGATCTCGGAGGCGGGGCTGTCGCCGGTGAACTTGGCCACGTACAGGGTGCCCTCGTCCAGCAGCGTCCGGTTGTGGCGGTCGAAGCCGGGGATGTAGCGGTTCTTGGAGACGAACTTGTAGATGTACTCCGAGCGCGAGTCGTCGCCCATGTACACGACCAGGCGGCCGTCGCGGGCCAGCGTGGTGTTGGCGGCCTCGTGCTTGAAGCGCCCGAGCGCGGTCCGCTTGATCGGCGTGGAGTCGGGGTCGAACGGGTCGATCTCCACGATCCAGCCGAACCTGTTCGCCTCCAGCGGGTGCTTGGCCAGGTCGAAGCGCTCCTCCACCCGGTCGAAGCGGCGGCTGCCCGACGGGGTGCCGGTGGTGATGGTGTAGCGGGTGATGTACGGCTTCTGCGCCTCGGGCACCTTGTCGCCGTTGACGAAGTACTGGTCGAAGTTCTCCTCGGCGGTCAGCACGGTGCCCCAGGGGGTGGTGCCGCCCGAGCAGTTGTTCAGCATGCCGACGGGGTTGCGCCCCTCGGGGTCGGCGGCCGTCTTGAGCAGGTCGCTCCCGGCCGCGGGGCCGGAGAACGTCATCCTGGTCTGGGCGGTGATGCGGCGGTTGTAGCGGCGGCGGCCCCTGGTGACCAGCTTCCACTCGCCCGCGCCGGCCCGCTCGATCTCCACGACCGAGCCGCCGTGCGCGGCCAGCGCGATCTTGATCTGCTCCTCGGTCGCGGCGGCGCCGCCGGTGTAACCGCGGAACATCAGGGCCTCGTTGGTGTACTCGTGGTTCACCCACAGCAGGGCGCGGTCGCGGCCCATGGGGAGGAGCGTGACGTAGTCGCAGTTGTAGCCGAACTGCTTGGCCTGCGCGTCGGCGCTCTGGTTGGCGAAGTCGAAGGCCGGGGCGTCGGGCAGCACGGGGTCGCCCCAGCGCACGACCACGGACGAGCGGTAGCCATCGGGGATGGTCAACTTGTCGTCCTTGTTCGGCGCGACCGGGGTGAACCGGAGGTCGCCGGAATTCCCACCTCGGGCGAGCTCAGCGGCCTGCGCCTCGGGGTCGTCGGCCATGGCCGGCGCGGCCCCCGCGATCCCCGCGCCCGCCACGAGGGCGCCCAGCGCGCCGGCGCGCAGCACGCCGCGGCGCGACAGCGCCTCCTTCACCACATCACCGAAATAGGCGTTGCCACTGGTGTTCGCCACGTCATGCGCGCACGCGTTCCCGCAGCGGAACTGACACGTCATCGCGGAGCGACCGCCGTTGTGCGGGGTGGAAAGCAGCGGCAGCAGCCGCCCGCCCGCGTTCCGGTTCGCCACAGATCCTCCATATATGTGCGCGGTTGTACGGCGGGGACGTTACGGCCGTTGTCAAAACCGGAGGTGAACGATGACCTCCGTCTCGATGAACGCTGCCAGGGAGACAATGGTGGGGTGCCACCACGCAAACTGGATCAGGAAAAGCTGAGATCGGCGCTCGACGGCCAGCTCGTCGCCCTCGACGAGCCTCCCTACGACGGTCCCGCGTCGTCGCTGCCCGACGCGCTCGTGGCCGCCGTGCTGGCCGCCTACGACCGGGGGCTCGAGCCCGAGCGCGCCGCGGCCAGGCAGGCGGTGCGCTACCTGCTCGACCGGCTGGCGACCGCCGCGCCCGGCAGGACCGTGGAGGTACGCGTGCCGCCGTACGCCGCCGTCCAGGCCGTCGAGGGCCCCCGCCACACCCGGGGCACGCCGCCCAACGTGGTCGAGATGGACGGGCGCACCTGGATGGAGCTGGCCCTGGGCCGCCTCACCTGGGCGGAGGCGATGGCGAAGAACCTGGTGTCCGCCAGCGGGTCGCGGGCGGACCTGTCAGATCATCTGCCGCTCTAGCCCGCTAGCCGCGCGTGCCGCTCATCCAGGGAAACTTGTCCTGGACACACTTGTCCACGAGCGGGCTGGGCAGGTTGGCGCACTCCTGCACCACGTTCCAGAACCAGAGCGCCACGATCGCGAACAGGACCAGCGAGAGCACGCTGATCACGATGCCGGCGACGGCGCGGCCCTTGCCGACGCGCTTGGCGAGCGCCACGCAGCCGAAGACGATCGACAGGATGGCGGTGATCAGGCCCGTGAAGCAGACGAAGACCAGAAAGGGGCTGGCCACGCCCAGCACCAGCGACGCCGTGGCCAGGCCGCTGCCGGGCTGGGCCTGCTGGTAGGGGACGCCGTAGGGCGGCGGGCCGTAGCCGGGCGGGCCGCCGTACGGGCTGGAGGGCGTCGTGCCGGGGACGGCCGGCTCGTGGCCCGGCGGTGGGGCGGCGTACCCGCCCTGGTAGGGAGCGCCGCCGACCGGCGCTCCTTGGTCCGGCGGCGGGTAGGGCCGCTGGTCGTCCTGCTCGTAGCGGGACGGCGCCGGCCTGGCCGGCGGCTCCCCCTGGGCGCCTCCCCAGCCTGGATACGTCGGGGTGGCGCCGGGGATCGGATACGCCTGGGTCGCCTCGGCGTCGCCCTCCGTCGGCGGCATGGCCCTGGTCTCCCCGGCGTCGCCCCCAGTGGGCGGCAGGGTCTGCGTCTCCTCGGCGTCGCCTCCCGTGGGCGGCGGGGTCTCGGGTGAGGTGGGCAGGTCGGGATGGGTCGGCTCACCGCCCGGCCTGGGCTCGTGCGTGGGCGGCACGTCGGGCGGGGGCACCACAGGCGGCACGGGAGCGATCGGCTCCTCGCCCTCCTGTGCGGGCTCCCGCCGCTCCTCCTCCGGCTCGCCGTCGCGCCACCATTCGGGCGCGTGCCGGCCGGGCTCTTCCTCTTCCCTACTGCCTTCGCGCGGGCCCTGGCCCGGGCGGGGCTCGTTCGGGTCCCCAGGTGTGGTCATGCCTCTCCCCGACGGCTCAACTGCCGGATACTTCACCCTTGCGCGGAGAGGGTCGGCTAAACCGCGCGACACGGTAAAAGGCTTCCGATACTTGGGTCACCATGCGCCAAAACCGCAGGCGGCGGGCAAGATGGGGGCATGCTGGAGGAGACCCTGACGTACGCGCTGATCAAGGTCATGAAGGCGCACCGCAACCGGTTGGCCGCCGAGCTGGGCCCGCTCGGGCTGCACGCCGGGCAGGAGTTGCTGCTCAACCAGCTGTGGCGGCAGGACGGCCTCTGCCAGGGCGAGCTCATCACCAGGCTCGGCGTCGAGCCGCCCACTGTCACCAAGACCCTCCAGCGCCTGGAGCGCGCCGGGCTCGTCCACCGCGCGCCCGACCCCGGCCGGGCGCGGGTGACCCGGGTCTACCTCACGGACGCGGGCAAGGCGCTGCAGAAGCCGGTGGAGGACATCTGGAACCGCCTGGACGAGGAGCTCCTGCGCGGGTTCGACGCCGATGAGCGGGCGCTGCTGGCCCGGCTCGTACGCGTCATCCCCCATTAGTCGTTTCACTCCCAGCGAAACCCCCTTGCGAGCAGGGCGAGATCTCCAGTTAGCTGGCTAATTAGTCGGCTAACTCGAAGGGAATGTCTCCATGCACGTACTGATCACGGGTGGTTCGTCGGGCATCGGCGCCGCCACCGCGCTCGCGTACGCCAAGGCCGGGGCGCGCGTCACGATCACCTACAACACGGGCGCGGACCGGGCGGCCGGGGTCGTCAAGCGGATCGAGGAGGAGGGCGGCCAGGCCGCGGCCGTACACCTGGACCTGGAGGACCACGCGACCATCGCTCCCGCGGCCGCCGAGGCGGGCGAGGTGGACGCCCTGGTGGCCAACGCCGTCCGCTGGGGCACGATCATGCCCAACAGCGTGCCCTTCGAAGGCGTGCCCGCGGCCGAGTGGTCGGCGGTCATGCACGCGAACGTGGTGGCCAACGCGCTGCTGGTGC
Organism: Nonomuraea sp. JJY05; assembly: GCF_043496855.1. Taxonomy (NCBI): domain Bacteria; kingdom Bacillati; phylum Actinomycetota; class Actinomycetes; order Streptosporangiales; family Streptosporangiaceae; genus Nonomuraea; species Nonomuraea sp. JJY05. The sequence continues at coordinate 99,748 of NZ_JBIEIS010000036.1, read as the reverse complement.
AGGCCGTGCTGCCCGGGATGCGGCGCAGGAAGTTCGGGCGGATCGTGTTCGTCTCGTCGGGCGCGGGCGAGGAGGGGCTGCCGGGGCCGGGCGCGTACGGCACCGCCAAGATGGCCCTGCACGGCATGGCCCGCGCGCTGGCCTGGGACGCCGGCAAGGACGGCGTTCTGGTGAACGTGGCGGTCGCCGGCCTCACGCTGACCGAGCGGGAGCGCCCGGTGTCGCAGGAGGCGCTGGACGCCATCGCGGCCCGCACCCCCACCCGCAGGCTGTCCACCGCGGACGACCTGGCCGCGCTGATCCTTTTCCTCGGATCCGCGGCGAACCGAAACCTCACCGGAGAGATCATCCGGGACGGTTCCAATGCCGGTAGATCCAGCCACGTCGCCTGATATCGCCCCCGAGTGTGCGAGCACAGAAGCGGCCGACCTAAACTGAGCCATGTGCTGAAGGGCGACGGCCGGCTCGGCCATGACCTGGACCCCGATGACCGCGCTCCTAAAGACGCCTGTGGCGTCTTCGGCGTCTGGGCTCCGGGCGAGGAAGTTTCCAAACTCACCTACTACGGGCTGTACGCGTTGCAGCACCGCGGGCAGGAGTCCGCGGGCATCGCGGTCAGCGAGGGCAGCCGCATTCTCGTCTACAAGGACATGGGCCTGGTGGCCCAGGTCTTCGACGAGTCGGTGCTCAGCACCCTGCGCGGCCACCTGGCCATCGGACACTGCCGCTACTCCACCACCGGATCGAGCGTGTGGGAGAACGCGCAGCCCACGCTGAGCTCCACCGACGTCGGCGGCCTCGCGCTCGCCCACAACGGCAACCTGATCAACACCCCGGAGCTGGCCCAGCGCCTGGCTCCGGGCTCCACCCGCGCGACGACCGACACCGAGGTCCTGACCACGCTGCTCGCGCAGGACCGCACGCGTTCCATCGAGGACTCGGCGGCGGAGCTGCTCCCGCAGGTCAAGGGCGCCTACTCGCTGGTGTTCATGGACGAGAAGACGCTCTATGCGGCCCGCGACCCGCAGGGCATCCGCCCGCTGGTCCTGGGCCGGCTGGAGCGCGGCTGGGTGGTGGCCTCCGAGACGGCCGCGCTCGACATCGTGGGCGCCACGTTCGTCCGCGAGATCGAGCCGGGCGAGATGCTGACCATCGACGAGCGCGGCGTCAGGTCGCGCCGCTTCGCGCTGGCCGAGCCCAAGGGCTGCCTCTTCGAGTACGTCTACCTCGCCCGCCCCGACACCACCATCGCGGGGCGCGGCGTCCAGGTCACCAGGGTCGAGGTGGGCCGCGTGCTGGCCCGCGAGCACCCCGTGGAGGCCGACCTGGTCATCCCCACGCCCGAGTCCGGCACCCCGGCGGCCGTCGGCTACGCCCAGGAGAGCGGGATCCCTTACGGGCAGGGCCTGGTCAAGAACTCCTACGTGGGCCGCACCTTCATCCAGCCCTCGCAGACCATCCGCCAGCTCGGCATCCGCCTGAAGCTCAACCCGCTGCGCGAGGTGGTCGAGGGCAAGCGGCTGGTGGTCGTGGACGACTCGATCGTGCGCGGCAACACCCAGCGGGCCATCGTCCGGATGCTGCGCGAGGCCGGGGCCAAAGAGGTGCACGTACGCATCTCCTCACCGCCCGTGGCCTGGCCGTGCTTCTACGGCATCGACTTCGCCACCAGGGCCGAGCTGATCGCGGGCTCGCTGTCGGTCGAGGAGATCCGCGCCTCGCTCGGCGCCGACACGCTCGGCTACATCTCCCTGGAGGGCCTGACCAAGGCCACCACCATTCCCGCGGACCGCCTGTGCAGGGCCTGCTTCGACGGCTCCTACCCGATCCCCATCGACCAGGACAACGTGGGCAAGTTCGTGTTGGAGAGCAAAGCGTGAGCGAGCGTAGCGAGCGAACCAATAGACACAGCAGTACTGTGCTCACGCTGCCGACGAAGGAGGCTGCGTGAGTACCTACGAGGCCGCAGGGGTCGACATCGAGGCGGGCGAGCGTGCCGTCGACCTGATGAAGAGCAAGGTCGCGCGCTCGCGGCGGCCCGAGGTGGTCGACGACGCCAGCGGGTTCGCCGGGCTGTTCGACGCCTCGGCGCTCCTGCGTTACGAGCGGCCGCTGCTCGCCACCTCCACCGACGGCGTGGGCACCAAGGTCATGATCGCCCAGCGCTACGGCAAGCACGACACCATCGGCATCGACCTGGTCGGCATGGTCCTCGACGACCTGGTGGTGTGCGGCGCCGAGCCGCTGTTCATGACCGACTACATCGCCTGCGGGAAGGTGGTGCCCGAGCGCGTCGCCGAGATCGTCGGCGGCGTGGCCGAGGGCTGCCGCCTGGCCGGGGCCGCGCTGGTGGGCGGGGAGACGGCCGAGCATCCCGGGGCCATGGGGCCGGACGAGTACGACCTGGCGGGCGCCGGGACGGGCGTCGTGGAGGCCTCCGCCATGCTGGGGCCCTCCCGGGTCGTGGCGGGTGACGTGGTGCTGGGGCTGGCGTCCTCCGGGATCCACTCCAACGGCTACTCCCTGGTGCGCCACGTGCTCCGCGAGGCCTCCCTGTCGCTCGACGCCGTCCTGCCCGAGCTGGGGCGCCCGCTGGGCGAGGAGCTGCTGGAGCCGACCCGGATCTACTCCCTCGACTGCCTGGAGCTGGCCCGGACCGTCGAGGTGCACGCCTACGCCCACATCACCGGCGGCGGCATCGAGGGCAACGTGTCGCGGTCGCTGCCGGATCACCTGGACGCCGTGCTGGACCGTTCGTCCTGGACGCCGCCCGCCGTCTTCGGGGTGCTCGCCGGGCACGGGCAGATCGCCCAGAAGGACCTGGACCGCACGTTCAACCTCGGCGTCGGGATGGCGGCCATCGTGCCCGCCGACTCGGCGGACGAGGCCGTCAGGGTGCTGGGGGCACGCGGGCTGGACGCCTGGGTGCTCGGGGAAGTGGTGCCGGGCGAGGGCCGCGCCCGCTACCGGTAGCCGTCACTCAGATGCCCAGCTTGGCGGCGATGCCGTCGAGGACGTACTCGAGGCCGGTCTCGAACCGCCAGAGCACGTCGTCCTTGCGGGCCGCCGTCATCAGGTAGCCCTCGAAGGTGGGGTAGCGTCCGGTCTGGATGTGCCACGTCATCTGCGGGGCGAGCTCGCTGCGCAGCTCGCCCCCGTCGGCCCAGCCCTGCTGGTCCATGAAGCTCTGCACGGCGATCTCGTACGCCATGGCGCCGTTCGCGTAGGCGTCCACGGCACGGAACACGCTCATCATCGTGTCGGGGTCGAGGCCCGGCCCGGCCAGGGCCGACAGGGAGCGTTCGGTGACGGCCATGCGGCGCGGGGTGAGCGCGAGCATGGCCTGCGGGGACAGCTGCGCCAGCCACGGATGCCGCAGCATCATCTCGCGGGTGCCGTGCCCCAATGCGCGCATCGTCTCGCGCCAGCCGAGGCCCTCGGGCAGCCGCAGCTCCTCGTAGACGTGGTCGACCATCAGCTCCAGCAGCTCGTCCTTGCCTGACACGTACCGGTAGGGCGCCATGGGCGCGACGCCCAGCTCGGTGGCCAGGCGGCGCATGGTGACCGCGTCCAGGCCCTCGCCGTCGGCGATCCCGACCGCGGCCGTGGCGATGCGCTGCGGTGTGAGGGTCTGCCGCGGAGCGGGAGCCGGACGTTCCAGGCGCGCCCAGAGCGGTTCGCGCGGTTTCTCTTTCTCGACGGCCATGTGGCTCCCCTTCCGGTGTCCGATACAGCGTATCTGAAGTAGACAACGTACATTCTCGTGTGTACGTTGTATCTCGCTAAATACGATGTACACAACTGGAGTCCTCATGAACGACAGCCCGCTCAAGGTCGCGGTCATCCTCGGCAGCACCCGCGACGGCCGCCTCGGCACGGTCGTGAGCAACTGGATCGTCGGCCGGCTGGGCCAGCGCGGCGACATGGAAGCCGACCTCATCGACCTGGTCGAGACGCCGCTGCCGACCGTCTTCCCGGTCCTCGGCCAGCCCCCGGCCTCTCAGGAGGCCAGAGACCTGCTGGCCGCGGTGTCACCGCGGATGGCGGCGGCCGACGCCTTCGTGATCGTCACGCCGGAGTACAACCGCAGCTTCCCGGCCGCGCTGAAGAACGCCATCGACTGGCACGGCCCGGAGTGGCACGCCAAGCCGGTCGCCTTCGTCTCCTACGGCGGCTTCTCCGCCGGGACGCGCGCGGTCGAGCAGCTGCGCCTGGTCATGGCCGAGCTGCACGCGGTCACCATTCGTGACAGCATCGGCTTCCAGCGCGTCTGGGAGCAGTTCGACGGCGAGGGCAGGACGGTCGACCCGGCCGTCGAGCCCGCCGCCAAGGTGATGCTGGACCGGCTCGCCTGGTGGGCGCAGGCCCTGCGCGAGGCCAAGGCCGTCCGGCCGTACGCGGCGTGACGCGCCATGACCCGATCCCTCTACGTCGGCGTGTTCGGCCTGCTGCTCGGCATGTTCCTGGCCATGCTGGACGGCCTGATCGTGGGCACCGCGCTGCCCACGATCGCGGGTGACCTCGGCGGCCTGGACCGCCTGCCCTGGGTGGTGACCGCCTACCTGCTCGCCGCCGCGGCCACCACCCCGATCTGGGGCAAGGTCGGCGACCTGTTCGGCCGCAAGGCGACCTTCCTCAGCGCGATCGCGCTCTTCCTGGCCGGGTCGGGGCTGGCCGGCCTGTCGCAGGACATGGGGCAGCTCATCGCCTTCCGTGCCGTGCAGGGGCTCGGCGCGGGCGGGCTCATGGTCGGGGCGCTGGCCATCATCGGCGTGCTCGTGCCGCCCCGCGAGAGCGGGCGGCTGCAGTCGCTGATCGGCGTCATCATGCCGATCGCGTACGTCGGCGGGCCCCTCCTGGGCGGCCTGCTCACCGACTACCTGAGCTGGCGCTGGACCTTCTACGTCAACCTGCCCGTCGGCGCCGTGGCACTGCTGATCATCTCCACCCGGATCCACCTCCCGCCCGCCGAACGCGTCAAGCCCCGCATCGACTACGGCGGCGCGGCCCTGCTCACCACCGCCATCGTGGCCCTGACCCTGCTGGCCGGCTGGGCGGGCACCGCGTACGCCTGGACCTCACCCCAGGTCCTCGCCCTGGGGGCGCTCTCCGTGCTCGCCCTGGCGGGATTCGTCGCCGTCGAACGCCGGGCCGCCGAACCGGTCATCCCGCCCCGGCTGTTCGCCGACCGCGGCTTCACCCTGGCCCAGGTCCTCAGCTTCCTCGTCGGCGCCGCCATGGTCAGCGTGACCAACTACCTGCCCCAGTACATGCAGTTCGTCCAGGGCGCCTCGCCGGCGGCGGCCGGCATGCTGCTGCTGCCGCTGATGTTCGGCATGCTCGCCGCGCAACTGGTCACCGGCCGGCTCATCAGCCGCGACGGCCGCTACCGCCGCTACCCGATCCTCGGCGGCGCGCTCATGACCGCCGGGTCGCTGGTCCTGCTCCTGCTCGACGCCTCCACCCCCGCGCCGGCCGCCTCGGCGCTCACCCTGGTCATCGGGACGGGGATCGGTCTGGTGATGCAGAGCACGACGCTCATCACGATCAACGGCGCCGACCCGCGCGACATGGGGGCGGCCAGCGGCACGGTCACCTTGCTGCGCACCGTCGGCGGATCGCTGGGCATCGCCGTGCTCGGCACCCTGTACGCCGCCCGGATGCGCACCCACCTGACCGCCCGCCTCGGCCCCGGCCAGGCCGAACGGTTGGAGCGGGGCGGCGAGCTGACGCCCGGCTCCCTGCCCCACCTGCCCGTCCCCGTGGCCGGCGCCGTCCGCGAGGCCGTCACCAGCGGCCTGCACGCCCTCCTCCTCGGCGCCGCCGCCCTGGCGGCGATCTCCTTCGGGATCGCCTGGCTCATCCGCGAGATCCCGCTCCGCACCGAAACCGCCCCCCGGCCCGACCCCGAACCGGCGCCCCTGCCCCGGAAAGGCTGAGTCAAGATTCCCGCGGCAACGGGATCCGCGCCCAGAAAAAGGGAATCGCGCCGATAGCGGGCATTGCGATTCCAGAGGGGGCCATGAACGGATTCTATTGGGGATTCGCCACGGCGGCACTGGCGGCCACGGCCTTGACGATGGCCCGCAGCTCCGGCACTCGCGCGGCTCTCCGCGCCATATTCAGGCGCCCGCTCGGGGAGCTGACCCTGATCGCGAAAGCCGGGACCACGCTCGAGTCCCAGCAGGGGGCGCGGCCCGCCATGGAGGAAGAGGTCATCCCCATAGACAAGCTGATCATCAAGGTCGAGGAGGACCGGAGCGGCCCGGTAGCACGTCACCACCGATACGCAGGAGGGCCGGAATGAGCCCGGGCGGCGGCGCGACGACCGTGGACCGGAATTTCCGGCTCGTGTTCTTCGTGGTGCTCGGCTTCACGGTCCTCTTCGTGGGCGGCGCGATATATACGGGCCTCTTCATCGAAAATCCCTCCCCCTCGCAGACGTCAACGATCGAATGGCTGCAAAGAGCCGCGTGGGCCGGCCTGGGCGTGATTTTCGGACTGCTCGGGGGCAAAACCGTTTGATGCCACCCGCCATGGCATCGCAGGAAATCAGGTCAGCTCTCGTGGCTCGGCGGGGCGCCAGGCTCAGGCAAGGGTCGCAGGCCATGAGGCTTCGTCAGGCCGACCACGTCCCGCGACGCATGGGCCACGAATTGGGTAAGCAGGCGGTCGCTCTGCTTGACCTTTACGTCGAACTCCGATCGCGACAGGGTGGGACGCATCTCATCGATCGTCTCGAGCACGCTCCGAGCGCAGGCCGTCACGTCGTTGTCGCCGGCGATGATCTGGGCGCGGAACAGGGCATGCAGGGCCGCTCCTTGAGCGCGGTCGCTCTCGGCACGAGCTTCGCGATAGGTCGGCCCTTCACGATCGTCCTGCTGTCTGTACCAACGCGTGATGCGCGCCTGTCGGTAAGTAGTTGAAGCGGCGGCGAAGGCTCCATATGCCTCGATCCGCTCTTCTCGGAGCTTGGATTCTCGGGACCGTATCTCCATCTGGTCGGTCGTACGGCGCTGTAACCAATGCGTGACGATGGACCCCAGGAGGGTTCCCACTATGGCGACGACTCCTGCGAGCACGGCTTCCATGACCTCATGGCATCACATTCAACGATCTCTTTCCAATGGGGCGGCGCTGGTCAGACATTCAACGCGAAGACCGGTGCCCGGCACCCTCCAGGTGGCGGGAACCCATGACCCTCCAAGACGTTCTGAAGTGCAGACCGACCCGAGGAGATCTGCATTGAAAGACCTGTTCCCGTACCTCCCGCTGCTCTTTGTGGCGTTCGGATTGGTGATCGTTCTCGTTTCGATCAAAGGGATCATCAACGGCAGGCGGTTCGTACGGCAGGCGCAGCGGGTGCAAGGCGTGGTCAGCGACGTCCGGACCAGGTTCACGGGACAGGGCGAGCGCTTGAGGGCGAACCAGTGGCCGGTCCTGACCTTCACGACCCTGGAGGGGCAGGAGATCACCACCGAGGCGGCGACCACCTCCGGCCTCGGCACCGGCGACGAGACCGAGGTGCTCTACGACCCGCAGGACCCGACCATGGCCGTGCCCGCGGAGAACGCCGGCGGCAGCTACGGCGGCATAGTCGTCGGACTCATTGCGGTCGTGATCGGCGTGGTCTTCTTCGGCTTCTGGGACGGCGGCAGTAGGAGCGGGTGCGAGATCCAGCGCCCCGATGGCTCCTTCGAGAGCGTCGCCTGCCCGCCCGGCATCGGAACCGGCGGATGACCAACCTCCAGGCCGTGGGTTGCCAGTGCCACGTCAGGCCGCGTTTGTCCTCTTGACGATCCTGCTTAGACGCTCGTCTTGGGGGTGGCGGTTACGCCGCCTCACCGTCGAGATCACCAGAGGATTCGGGGGTCCTCCCGTCCTCTGTCGCGCCCCCCTGTAGACCCGTTCTGGCGCAGGATAGAGGCATGCTGGGTGAGCGCCTTCAATCCGTCCGCAAGCGGCGCGGCCTGAGCCAGCGCGAGCTGGCCGTGCGGTCTGGCGTCGCCCTGTCCCTGGTCCGGAAGGTGGAGCAAGGAGAGCGCAAGAGCGTGCGTGTTGAGACGCTACGCAAGTGGGCCGAAGCGCTCGGGGTAACCACCACCACGCTTCTGGAGGCTGATAGAGCATCCCAGCCGGAGAACAGGCACCCGGACAACCTCGCGCCGCTCCGGGAAGCGCTCCAGGCTGGCGCCACGGACCTGGAAGATGTCCCTACTGTGGACGGCTTGCGGTCGGCTGTGGCCGGAGCGGTGCGGCTGTACCACGACGGCCGATACGCCGAACTGATCGCTGTCCTGCCCGTACTCGTGAAGGAAGCGCAAACGCTGGTCGAGCAAGGCGGACCGGAAGCGCTGGCCGTCCGCGCGAGGGCTTTGCAGGTGGCCGGCTCGCTGGCGACGCAGACCCAGGCGTTCGACGTCGCAGAGATCGCCCTGGAAGGGGCAGTAACCGACGCGATCGAGACCGGAGACCGAATTGAGGCGGCATCAGCCGTCATCACGCTCTGCTGGCTGCTGTTGCGGGAACGTCGTCTCGATGAGGCGCGTGTGCGCGCCGTCGATTGGGCCGACGAGATCGAGCCGCGCATGTCGAGGACGAGTAACACGGAGCTTTCAGCCTGGGGTTGGCTGCTGTTGCGGGGAAGCGCGGCGGCGATCAGGGACAACCGGCCGGATGAGGCTGACGAGATGATGCGCCTTGCGCTGTCCGGCGCCGTGCGCATGGGGCGCGAGCACGGCAGCTATCACGAGTACTTCACGACTTTCGGCCCCGCCACGGTCCAGATGAAGCGGGTGGAGAACGCCATCATCGAGTCGCAGCCGGAGCGAGCCCTGCAGCTCGCGCGGGAGGTACCGCCCGGCTTGAGGCCGACCAGCGACAACCGGAATCGGCATCTGTTGGACGTGGCGAACGCCCGCGTCATGCTGCGTGAGTACGACAAAGCCCTAGGCATCCTGGCCCAGCTCATGCGACAGGCCCCAGAGTGGTTGCCGAATCAGCGCTACGCCAAAGACCTGCTCAGAACGATCATCGGCAGGCGTCGGACCCTGACACCAGAGATGCGGGTGCTCGCCAACGCGATCGGCCTTGAGCCGTAGACGTGGCACTTCCCGCCAGGGCCAGATGAAAGTGCCACAGACACCCTGACCTGGGCTTCCTACGGTTGAGGCATGGCGGGTACAGACACAATGGGGTCGGGTGGCGTTCTGCTCTGCCAAGCCGTCACACGAGAGACGGCAGAAGCACAGAACGCAGCCTTCGACCGCGTTCTGGAGCATCTGACGGTCGCAGGCCTCAACGCCCAACTGATCAAGCGCCGCGCCGACCGATGCCCGATCACGCTCTACGCAACCGGCGAGAACCTGTGGCATCCACCGGAACTCATCATCTACGCCGATGCTGGTTGGGAGATCGCCACCGTGAGGGTCGGGGAACGCTCCGGAAGCTACATGGTCGAGCTACCGCGCGTTGGCCCTGGCCATGAGCCGCGGGCCGATCGGATCCAGGCTCTACCGGCCGGCTTCCCAGAGCGTGTTGCTCTCCTGGTAGCGCGGAACGCGGAGATGTTCGCTTACGGTGCCGATGCCTGCGGGCGCACGTACCTCACGGCCGCCGATCTCGGACGCCATTCAGTGAACTTCATGTGCGCCGGCAACCTGGACGGGCCGGCGTGGAAACCGGCCACGCAGGAAACCACGCCATGAGCGCCCAGCCTGTGATCAGCCGGGGGCGGTTGAACCGCCTGCCTGAGCTCGAATGGAAGCCGTCCCCGGGTTCCATGACTTGCGAGAAGGGTTGGGTCGGCTCCCGATTGCTGTTCTCGATCGTCGATTACCACCACAAGCTGGTGCTTTACCCGCGCCTGTTCGGGCGCGACGGCATCGCTATGAACAGCGAGACATTCGAGGTGGCTCAGTCCATGGAGCAGGCACGCGCCAAGGCGCATGCACGCGCGGAGGCGATGTTGAGTGACTTCTTGTCCGATGTCCTGACGCCACGAGCACAGCGGAAACGCGCGAGTTAGACGCCCCGGCTATATGAGCTTGTCCATCACGCAGCCGGGACATCGACCGGACAGGAGCTTGACCTCGCCTGCCTCATGGAGGCCTTGGTGCCGCGCCTGCATGCGGGCCAGCGCAAGTGAAATCCTGACGCTCCGCCGCCCGCGACCGCCCTTCGAGCTACCGCTTCACGGCCGACGACGCGCCCGTGGCGAACGCCGCCCACAGCCGGGGGAGCGTGAGGGGGCCGGCAGGCCACCTCACCCGGGGATCGGGGCGAAGCCCCGATCCCCCATCAGCACGCCCGAGCGTCAGCGAGGACCGCGCCTTTGGGGGATCGAAAGGGGCTCGCCCCCTTGGGAGGCAGGGCCCGAGCACTCGCATGGCACGAAGTGCCTCCCGACGCGAGGACCTTGCTTTTCCCCCTGGGAGGTCACATGTTGATCGTGTGGTGCGGTTTCCAGTAGCACAGCGCCTCTGATCTCGTCAAACAAGAGACATAGCCCCAGTTCATGGCGTTTGCCAGGAGTCTGGGGCTTCTTGTTGTTCAGGGTTGATCGCGGCTGTTGTCAGCACCGGTGCTGACCTTGTGCTGACCCTCGGAGGATGCATCCGCTCCGATCGCCTAGTTAGGCGACCACCGCATCTAGACCGGCTTTCAGGCGATACCCAACTCTTCCCTTGACGCTCCAGTCCCACAGGGCGCAGGCTCACCGTGACAGGGCAACATTGGGCAACTCCACCAGTAGGGAGAGGCGCATGCGGCTAGAGTTCGTGGGCGTAGACCCGAACAACGCCACCGACGATTGTCCGGCAGTGTTCGTAGATCCGGAGACGGGCAACTTCTATTTCCAGGGCGATCTGGTGACGGACCCTGACATCCTCGCGTGGATCAACTCCGACAGCAGGATCAAGGACACCGAGGCGGTTGTGATGCTTCCGGCCGCCATGGCGGAAATCATCATGGAGGCGGTCAGTGGGAGCTACGAACGCGGAAAACGCCGGTTCGCCGAAGGGCAGCACCCCCGGCCCGATGAAGATATTCGGACCCAGCGAGAAAAAGCCGACGTTCGCTGAGCTGCTCGCAGACTGCACCATGTCGGCCGTACACCTGGAGATCCACGACGCTCACATGACGTCAGATCCAGGGTTCATCGCGTTCAAGGCCGGGCGAGACTTCATCAACCACGACCAAGCCCGTGCATGGGTCGATGTCGTAGCGCCCGCTGTCGCGCGAGGCGTGGCCGTCCGGCGGGCTCGCATTGTCTCGGAGCCCGTGAGCGACTACACCAGGTACATGCACGCCGTTGCGCCCGCGTTTCAACTGGCAGCCGGAGAACAACTGCGCTGGCTGCCCCGGCATCTGTCGTCAGCGCTGGCCCTGCCGGGCAACCCCTTCTGGGTGTTCGACAACCGCCTGGTCAGGTTCTCGGTGTTCGACGGTGCCGGGGAAGTCGTGGGGCATCAGTTCAGCGACGATTCCAGCGTGGTCGAGCTGTGTGCGACAGCGTTCGAGGCGGTATGGGATCTCGCCATCCCGCACGACGAGTACCGGCTATGAGCTGCCCCGTGTCGAGTAACCGCGCCGACTCTGCGCACTGGTAGCCGTGCCCTCGTCGTCCTCTTCCAGCGCCCAGCAGGCCAGACAGGCGCTTGCCGGTCAGCTCCGCGAGATCCGCGAGGATGCGGGGCTGACCGGTGACGAGCTGGCCAAGGCTGCCGGATGGCACGGGCGATCCAAGGTATCCAAGATCGAGAGTGGGGCACGCCCGATCTCGGCTGAAGATCTGCGGGATTGGTGCCGTGCCTGCGGGGTGTCGCCAGAGCGCACGAACGAACTGCTCGCCGCGCGCCGCGAGGCAGCCGGGATGTGGACCGATTCCCGCCGGATCAACCGCGCCGGGTTGCGCGCCGCCCAAAAGGGCGTGCGCCCGATCTTCGATCGAGCTACATCCGTACGCACGTATCAGCCGAGAATGATCCCCGGGTTACTCCAGACAGCGGACTATGCGACGGCAGTTCTCACCGCAGTGCAGCAGCGTCACCACGTCCAGGCCGACGACGTGGCGGCAGCCGTCCAAGAGCGCCTAGCGAGGCAAGCGATTCTCCGGCAGCCGGGACGCACCTTCGCGTTCCTGCTTGAGGAGGCAGCTCTCAGGTATCAGCTGTATGGCCGGGAAATTCTCCAGGCGCAGCTAGCCCATCTTGAAGACGTCACACGCCTGCCGTCTGTGTCGCTCGGGATCGTCCCCTTGGGTGCGTCAAGAGCCCATTCGCCACATGCTGCACCCGTTGAAGGGTTCACCATGTTCGATGACGAGATGGTCAGCGTTGAACTGGTGTCCGGCCATCTTCAGCTAACGCAAAAGTGGGAGATCGCCCTCTATGCGGGACGCTTCGCGGCCCTGGCGAACATCGCGGTCTACGGTGCCCAGGCACGGCGACTGATCGCCGCCGCCAAGGGGGCTGGCTGATTAGGGGCAACAAGGGGCAACATCATTGCCCCTGGAAAACGCCCACTTCTAGCGTCGAACCATGGCGCCCACACACACCACAGGACCAGGTGGCATCCTGCTCTGCCAGCCAATCACCGGGGAGGAAGCCGCCACGCACCATGCGGCCCTTGACCGGGTTCTTGGGCATCTGAAAGCGGCAGGCATCAACGCCCAACTGATCCAGCGGCGTGCCGACCGGTGTGCAATCACGATCGCCGTAACCCGTGAGCCCCTTTGGCATCCTCCGGAACTCATCATCTACGCGAACGCCGGATGGAGAATCGCCACGGTGACCATCGGCCCTCGCTCCGGTAGCTACGCGGTCGAACTGGCGCGCGTCGAGGCCGACAATGTGCCGTTGGCCGACAGGATCGAACTTGTCCCAGCATCCCAGCCGCAACGCGTCGGCCTGCTGGTGGCACAGAACGCCGGAGCGTCGGCATGACCACTGCCACCACCACGGCCACGGCAAGGGAGCGAGCGTTCCGCTATCCGTACGTGATCGGGTGGACAGGAGAGGCCCAGAACCCTCCACTGAAGTGGGTACCGCGTCGTGGCGGGTTGCGACTGAGCTACGCCGTGCCCCAACGGGACGACTTCCGCAACGGTGTCCTCCTTCTGCGGCAGAGCCAGAACCGTACGGGCCGACCCGACTTCAAGACGGTCAACACGCTGAGGCAGTGGCGTTGCATGGACAAGCGGCTGTGCCAGGTGTGCGCGCGGTCGGCTGTAGATCGGGAGACGGGCCGGATCTGGTGGCTGCTGTCGTCCGGCTACGGCGGTGACGGCGACGGCTATACCAACGCCCCGCCGACGTGCCCGGCGTGCATCCCGGAAGCGATCTCACGGTGTTCCCACCTGCGGCGCAACGCCGCCGTCTTCACCGTAGGCGACTGCTCACCCTTCGGAGTGCGGGCGGATGTGTTTGTTTCCTACTTGCCGCCAGTGGTGCCGTTCGAGAGGAACGCTGTCCTCAGGTTCGATGAGTACGACATGCATCATGTGGTGGCTCGTGAGCTGCTGATGCGGCTACATGACGTGCAGCCGGCCGTGACAGAGGGCGATGAGTCATGGGCGGTACCATCCGTTCGCGGATGACTGGGCAACCGGCGATCTCAAGCTCTTGACGGAGATCCGCCTCAACGAGGGAAGGCTTGGCGCGATTGTGCGCGACCGACAGAGCTTGCGCATGAAGCTCGACCGCATCAAGGACGAGGCCGAGGCAGACGAGCTGCCCGAGGGAGTCGTCGACATGGACCTCTACAGGGAGCTGGGCGGCGCGTGATTCCGTCAGCTACTTGAAGATCACGTCCAACAGCCTGCTGATCGGCCAAGCGACGATCGCGCCCGACAGGGCAGACAGCCACATGACGGTCTTCCAGCCTGGCTGACGCCGCCCCACGCCAAGCGGGCGACGGTGATGCCCTTCTTTCGCTCCGGTGTCGTGCCGGAACCAGATAATCCAGTGAATCAGAAACGAAAGCACTGCGACGGTGCCCACAATCACGGCCAGTAGTGGCGCGGGGCGGAGGTAGTGGTTCAGCCAGGCGGCGAGACCACATACGCCAATGACGCTGCCTGCGGATACGCCGACGTACCAGCACATCCTCCGCTGAGTGCGGCGTCTTTCGATGCGGCTTTGGCGTTGCCAATCTTCTTCCGCAGATAAGGCGTGCGGTTCCGAATCCACAACTTAATCGTAGCTCCGTAGAGCTGTCGAAGGGGTGATGCCGGATGCAGACAGGCAACCTTCCGGAAGGAGTTCCCCACCCGAGCAGGAGCTTGGGCTACCAGATCCTTCGCTGGACTGAAACGTACATCGTCCAGTCTGTAACGCATGCTCGGCCGTCCCCCGGTGCCCTTGGCGCTGTGTCCCTTGACAATCTCGATCGTGTCGAGCTGAGCCACGATCTCCCGAAGATCGGCCGCCTTGATGTTGAGAGCCCGGTAGATCTCCGTGGCCGTACGGCCCTCAGATCCGGCCTCACGAACGAAGTTCTCTACCTTCACGGCCAAGCTGGCCTCCTCCGAGGCTTCGGCCTCAGGAAGCACAACTCAAGGAAGACGAGGGAACTAACTAACGTGGCCAGCCTGATCAAGAAGTGTGAGTGCGCCGACACCAAAGCCGGGCGCACACTCGACCTCCGCAAGGCCGACGATCGCAAGAGCGCCGAACGTGCCTGGGGCAAGTGCGGGCACTCCTGGGTGGTCCGCTACCGGCTCGGCGGGCGCGGCACCAAGCAACAGGAGCAGCCCTACCCCCACGACATGAAGAAAGACGCCGAAGCGTTCATTCTGGAGATCAAGTCAGACAAGGTGAGCGGCCTACGCCGCACCATCGACCCGAAGGCCGGAGCGGTGACCTTCGCGGACTATGCCGACAGGTGGCTCTCTGACCGCGTCGGACTGTCGGGCAAGAGCATCGAGATCTACGGCAGCGCACTGAAGAACCAGATCAACCCCAACATCGGGCACCTTCGGCCCAACGCCATCACGCGGCAGACCATCAAGAACTTCGTCTCGGCGCTGATCAAGGCCGGGTACGCACCGAACACCATTCACAGCGCCTTCACTGTCGTCGCTGCGGTCCTCAACGAGGCGGTGAAGGACAAACTCATCCCCGAATCGCCCTGCACCGACATCGAACTGCCCAGCACCGCCCAGAAACAGGAATTCCTAGTCCCCACCTGGACCCAGATCAAGAAGCTCGCTGACGCCATGCCAGCCCCGTGGGCGGCATCGGTGTGGCTTATGGCGGGATGCGGCCTCCGAGTATCGGAGGCGTTCGCAGTCGCCGAGGGGTGCGTGATGTTCGGCGGCCGGAGACTGCGCATCCATGAGCAAGTGACCAGAAAACGCGTGTTAGGTCCGCTCAAGCACCGCGAGGAAGGGGACTACCGGGACATGCCGTTGCCCCCGTTCGTTCACTCGGCCATCGCTGCGCACATCGACAGCCATGGCACCGCAGACGGGTACCTGTTCCAGGCGACCAGGGGAGGCTGGAACAGGTACGACACCTATCGAGTGGCGTTCGCCGCCGCAACCAAGACGGCGGGCCTTCCCGAGGACTTCACCCCTCACGGACTCCGCCACGCCTACGCCTCGATGCAACTGGCTCAAGGCATTCCCATCACGGACGTGTCCCGATGGCTGGGACACCAGGACATCGGGATCACCTTCCGTACGTACGGTCACTTCGTGGACGAGTCATGGGATAGAGCGCTCGACGTGATGGAGGCGGCCTACCAGACGGGCATCACCGAAGTCGCAGCAGCGGCGTGCTGACTTCGTGCTGACCACGGAGACCCGGAAATGCCTGTCTACCTCGGACTTTTGCTCCAACCGATCACATGTTGATCATGTGGCCGGCGAGGCCGTGGATCGCCTCCTTGACCGCTTCCCCCAGGGTCGGGTGCGCGTGGACGTTGCGGGCGACCTCGTGCACGGTCAGGTCCCACTGCTGGGCCAGCGTCAACTCGGGCAGCAGCTCGGTGACCTCGGGCCCGATCAGGTGGGCGCCGAGCAGCTCGCCGTGCGTGTTGTCGCTGATGATCTTGACGAAGCCGGCCGAGTCGCCCAGGCCGTGCGCCTTGCCGTTGGCCGTGAAGGGGAACTTCGCCACCTTCACGTCATAGCCCAGGTCGCGCGCCTGCGCCTCGGTGTAGCCGAAGCTCGCCACCTGCGGCTGGCAGTACGTGGCCCGCGGGATCATCACGTAGTCGAGCTCCATGGTCTCCGCGTCGGCGATCGTCTCGGCGGCGATGATGCCCATGGACTCCGCGGCGTGCGCCAGCATCAGCTTGGCGGTGACGTCGCCGATGGCGAAGATGTGCGGCACGCTCGTACGGCATCGCCCGTCGACCGCGATGGCGCCCCGGTCGGTCAGCGCCACGCCCGTCTTCTCCAGGCCGTAGCCCTCGACGCGCGGCTGGAAGCCGATGGCCTGCAGCACCTTGTCGGCCTCGAGCACCTGGGTCTCGCCGCCGCGGGTGACGGTGACCTTGACGGAGGCGCCGGTGTCCTCGATGGCGTCCACGCGGGTCGAGGTCAGCACCTCGATGCCGAGCCGCTTGTAGCGCTTGGCCAGCTCGGCCGACACCTCCTCGTCCTCGAGCGGCACGACCCGGTCGAGGAACTCCACGATCGTCACCTTGACGCCGTAGTTGTGCAGCACGTACGCGAACTCCACCCCGATGGCGCCGGCGCCCGCGATGATGATGCTCTCCGGCAGCTCCTCGGTGAGGATCTGCTCCTCGTACGTCACCACGCGCTCGGAAAGCTGCGTGCCCGGGATCAGCCGGGTGGTCGCGCCAGCCGCGATGATGCAGTGGGAGAACGTGATCGTCTCGCCGTTCACCTGGATCGTGTTCGCGTCCAGGAACGTGCCGCGGCCGTCGTACTCGGTGATGGCGTTCTTCTTCATCAGGTAGTGAACGCCCTTGACCCGCCCGTCGGCCACCTTGCGGCTGCGCTGGAAGGCCGCCCCGTAGTCGAAGGTGACCTGGCCGCTGATGCCGAACGTCTTGGCCTCGTTGTTGAAGATGTGGGCCAGTTCGGCGTTGCGCAGCAGCGCCTTGGACGGGATGCAGCCCACGTTCAGGCAGACGCCACCCCAGTACTTCTCCTCGACGACCGCAGCGCGCAGTCCGAGCTGGGCGGCGCGGACGGCGGCCGTATACCCTCCGGGACCCGCGCCGAGAACGACGACGTCATAGTGAGTGCTCATGAGTCGGACCATACCGTCAGCTAGACCTCGACCTTGTACGAGAGGGTGAGCTCGTCGGCGGGCACCCCGCGGATCCCCCAGTTCGTCTTGGGCATCTCGATGATCGTGATCTCCACATCCTCGGGCTCGTAGCCGGATCTGTCGTAGATCTCCCTGATCAGCGCCCGCTTGGCGTCGTCGCTGCGCCCGGTGAAGCAGATCACCTCGATGATGAGGTAATTGTCACTGCGCGCAGGGCAGACGAAGTCGTCCTCCTCCAGCAGCAGGAACCGGTGGAACCGCTTCTCCGGCGGTATGCCCCACGCGCTCACCAGGCATGACTGCACCAGATCGGAGATCTCCCGTTGCCGCCCGGCCCACACGTCCCGGCGCCCGTACACCTTCACTTGTGCCATATCGGCAATATAGAGGGCGTGATCCGCATACTCCTGGCCGACGACGAGGCCATGATCCGGGCCGGGGTCAAGGCGATCCTCGCCTCCGACCCGTCGCTGGAGGTGGTGGCCGAGGCCGGTGACGGCAGGCAGGCCGTCGACCTGGCCATCAGCCACCACCCCGACGTGGCGCTGCTCGACATCCGCATGCCCCGGCTCGACGGCCTGGGCGCGGCGAGCGAGATGCGCCGCGTCGCGCCGCGTACGGCCGTGGTGATGCTGACCACATTCGGGGAGGACGACTACATCGCCAAGGCGCTCGACATCGGGGCGAGCGGGTTCCTGCTCAAGTCGGGCGACCCACGCGAGCTGATCGCCGGGATCCACGCGGTGGCCGACGGGGCCGCGTACCTATCGCCCAGGGTCGCCCAACGGGTGATCGCGCACTTCGCCGGCGGAAAGATGACCAAGGGGGCGCAGGCCCGCGACCGCGTCGGCCCGCTCACCGACCGGGAGCGCGAGGTGCTCGCCCTGCTGGGCGCGGGCATGTCCAACGGCGAGATCGCCCGCGAGCTGCACATCGTCGAGGGCACGGTGAAGGCGTACGTGAGCGCCATCCTCACCAGACTCGGCGTGCGCAACCGCGTGCAGGCCGCGATCATCGCCCACGAGGCCGGGTTGGTAGCCTGACCCGTGATGTATCGCCTCGTGTTCACGCAGGTCTTGCGGCGTTTCGACGCCGAGGCCGTGCACCATCAGACCGTGAGCGCCCTCGCGCTCCTCGCGCGGCTGCCCGTGGTCAAGCGGCTGCTCTTCCGCGCGCTCGCGCCCCACGATCCGGCCCTGCGGGTGAGCGCGTTCGGCGTGCACTTCCCGGGCCCGCTGGGCCTGGCCGCCGGGTTCGACAAGGACGCCGCGTGCGCCGAGGGCGTCGCCGCGCTCGGCTTCGGCCACGTCGAGGTCGGCACGATCACCGCGCACGCCCAGCCGGGCAACCCGCGCCCGCGCCTGTTCAGGCTGGTGGGCGAGCGCGCGGTGATCAACCGGATGGGCTTCAACAACGCCGGGGCGGCCGCCGCCGCCCGCAGGCTGCGCCGCGCCCGCGGCGTCCCCGTCGTGGTCGGGGTGAACATCGGCAAGACCAAGGTGGTGCCCGAGTCGGAGGCCGTGGCCGACTACGTGGCCAGCGCCAGGGAGCTCGCGCCGCTGGCCGACTACCTCGTGGTCAACGTCAGCTCGCCCAACACGCCGGGGCTGCGCAACCTCCAGGCGGTCTCGCTGCTGCGGCCGCTGCTCACGGCGGTCAAGGAGGTCGCGGACGGCACGCCCCGCCGCACCCCGCTGCTGGTGAAGATCGCGCCCGACCTCGCGGACGAGGACGTGGACGCGGTCGCCGACCTGGCGTTGGAGCTGGGCCTGGACGGCATCATCGCCACCAACACCACGATCAGGCACGGCGGCGAGACGGGCGGGCTGTCGGGCCGCCCGCTCAAGGGCCGCTCGCTGGAGGTGCTCAGGCGCCTGCGCGCCAGGGTCGGCGACCGGCTCACGCTGGTGTCGGTCGGCGGGGTGGAGGACGTGGACGACGTCTGGGAGCGGCTGCTCGCCGGGGCGACCCTGGTCCAGGGCTATACGGGCTGGGTCTACGGCGGCCCGTTCTGGGCCTCGCGCATCCACCGGCAGCTCTCCAGGCGCGTACGCCGCCACGGCCTCAAGTCCGTCACGGAGGCCATCGGCCGTACCGCCTGAATCCCTTATCGTGGGGCGAATGATCGAAGAGGTACCTCTAGCGGACGGCATCGTCCTGCGACCGGCCGCCGAACAGGACGCCGAGGCCCTGGTACGCGCCTACGACCGCAACCGCGACCACCTGAAGCGGTGGGAGCCCCGCAGGCCCGACGAGTTCTTCACCCTGGAGGGTCAGGCCAAGCGGCTCAAGGGCCTGCTCGAAGATCAGGCGCAGGGCCGGGCGATGGCGTGGATGCTCGCGGACGGTGACGAGATCGTGGGCCGCGCGACGCTCAGCGGCATCGTCCGCGGCCCCTGGCTGAGCGCCGACCTCGGCTACTGGGTGGACGGCGGCTACGTCGGGCGCGGCCTGGCCACCGGCGCGGTGCGTGAGGTGTGCCGGATGGCCGACGAGGAGCTGCGCCTGCACCGGATCGCGGCCAGCACCCTGCTCGACAACGCGGCCTCGCAGAACGTGCTGGTCAAGACCGGGTTCGAGCCGTACGGCACCGCCGAGCGCTACCTCGAGATCGACGGCAGGTGGCAGGCCTGCCGCCTCTTCCAGCGCATCCTCAACGACCGCCCGGCCTTCTGAGTCACACGCTGGGGCGGGTCGACTCCGCGTCGTGCGTCATGCCGTCGATGTGGGCCATCACCTCGGAGACGCGCACCACGCCCGGCCGGTGCGGGCGCCGCCGCTGCCACGGGTGCGGCCCCGCCGGCGGGCGGTACTCCACCCCGAGCGCGTCCAGCCGCCCCAGGTGCTCCTCCAGCCGGCCCTCGAAGCCGTCGGCGGGGCCCGCCCACCCGACCTCGGCCAGCGCGCACGCCCGCGGCCACAGGCGGTAGTCGACCGTGCGGGCGTCGGGCACGCGCTCGGTCCAGAGCTGCGCCTGGACGCCCAGGACCCGGGCGCGCTCCTCCTCCGTCCAGGAGGCCGGGGCGGGGTCGAAGGCGGCCACGTCCGAGACGGTGACGGCGTCGCCGATGGCCATGGGCTCGTCCGCCGAAGCCGCCTCCGCGTAGTCGAAGTACAGCGGGAACACCGGGGTCGCCACCACGTCGTGCCCGGCAGCCGCGGCCCGGCGGCCCACCCCCATGCCCCGCCACGGCATCACCACGGTGTCCTCCCGCAGCCCGCCGCTGACGAACGCCTCGTCCCACACCACGGCCCGCGTGCCCCGCTCGGCCAGCGCGTCCGCGAGCCGCCGCAGGAACCACGCCTGCAGGTCGTTGGATGTGGCCAGCCCCAGCGAGTCGCGGTACGCGGTGATCTCCGCGGACTCGCCCCAATGGTCCAGCACGACCTCGTCGCCGCCGATGTGCACGTAGGGCGTCTCGCCCAGCGCCCCGATCAGCTCGTCGAAGATCGTGGTCAGGAACTCGACGGTCGGCGGCAGCGGCGACAGGATCGCCGAGGAGATGCCCCACCGGTCGAGCACGTCGTACCGCTCCCCGGTGGCTCCGAGCGCCGGGTAGGCCGCCAGGATCGCCGACGCGTGTCCGGGCACGTCGATCTCGGGGACGACCGTGACGCACCGGGCGCGGGCGTAGGCGCCGATCTCGGCCAGGTCGTCGAGCGTGTAGTAGCCCCCGTGCGGCAGGTCGTCGTACGCGTCCGGCTCCCGCCAGTGGTTGGTCGCCGTGCGCGGCCGGTGCGAGGAGACCTCGTGCAGGAGGGGGTACGCCCGGCTCTCCACCCGCCACCCCTGGTCGTCCACCAGGTGCAGGTGGAGCCGGTTGAGCTTGTGCGTCGCCATCAGGTCGAGCAGGCGGAAGATCTCCCGCTTGGGGAAGAAGTGCCGCGCCACGTCCAGGTGCAGCCCGCGCCAGGCGAAGCGCGGCGCGTCCTCGATCCGCACCCCTGGAACGGGCCACGAGGCCCCGGTGGAGAACCGGTAGGAGGCGGCGGGCAGCAACTGGTGCAGCGACTGCGCCGCGTAGAAGGCCCCGGCCGGCCCGCCGGCCACGATCTCCACGCCCCGCGAACCCGCCGTCAGCCGGTACGCCTCCTCGCCGAGCGCCGGATCCCGCCGGACGTCGATCTCACCCGCGTCGCCGGGCCGCAGGTCGAGCAGCGGGAGCGCGCGGCGTACGGCGTCCACCAGGTCGCCGGACACGATCGCGCCCGAGGTCAGCTCGAAGGAACCGGAAAGATCGCTGCGCAGCTCTGGGCGAGGAATCATGTTTCGAGATAGTGCTGCAATCCGTTCGCCAGCGCCAGCGCGATCCTCTGCCGGAAGGCGGGATCCTGGAACTTGGCCGCCTCGGCGGCGTTGCGCATGTTGCCGCACTCGATGAAGATCTTCGGCACGGTCGACAGGTTGAGGCCGCCGAGGTCGTTGCGGTAGTCGAGCGCGTCGCGGCCGACGTAGTTGGAGTACGGCAGGCCCGTGCCCTTGGCGAACGCGTCGCGCACGTCGATGCCGAGCCTGCTCGACGCGCCCACGACCTTGTCCACGGGGCCCTTGATCTTCTTCGGCATGATGATGTGGAAGCCGTGGTTGGCGGGGGCCGAACCGTCGCCGTGGATGGAGATCGCGGCGTCGGCGTGCGCCTTGTTGCCGATCGCGGCCCGCTGGGTGATGCACGGCCCCACGCCGTTGTTGTTCGTCCTGGTCAGCTTGACCGTGGCCCCGCGGGCTTCGAGGATCTTGACGAGCCGCTTGGAGACGTCGAAGGAGAAGGCGGCCTCGCTGTAGCCGCTGTTGGTCTGGGTGCCCGTCGTGTCGCAGGGCTTCCACTTGGTCAGCACGTTGACCTGGCGGTTGACGGCCGCGGGGTTGCGGTAGTTGCCGCCGTTGTGGCCCGGGTCGATCACGACGACCTTGCCCTCGAGCGGCTTGGCGTCGGGCGGGGACTGCTTGGCGGGAGATTGCTGCGCGGAGGTCGCGGAAGCCTGCTCCGTCGCTGTCGCGGGAGCGGCCTGACCTGCCGCGGCGTCACCGGTGCCGGTGCCGCCACACGCGGAGGCGATCAGGCCGCAAACGGCGAGAACTGAGGCTGGCAGAGCACGCATGGCTTCCAACTTACGGCACGCCCGGAGCTCAAGCCCGTCTTATGGCAACTACGGCGGGTGGAGGGGAATCGTACGCACTGGCAGGGCCCTAGGCCCTCACCAGACGCGCTCGCCGATCTCCTGGCGCTCCAGCAGCGCGGCCAGCTCCCGCGCGTCCTCGGCGTCGAGCCCGAGGACGACGCGGGGCCGGCCCCACGGGTGGTCGAGGGAGTGGGCGACGTAGCTGGCGACCGACTCAGCGGCGCCGTCGACGCCCCGCCCCCTCCCGGCCCGCCAGTGGCCCCAGGCGCGCTCGAGCTCGGCCGCCGCGCGCTGGGCGCAAGACACTAGTTCCGGATCACGCATGACTGTTCCCCCGGATCAGATCATGACCGGATCGGATCCGGTCACAAATAGCATGACCCTGCCGAGTAAACAGCCGCGCGGCCACGTCTCCGCGCGGCTTGACCCAGCCTTGGGGCTTTGCGAACAAGAAACCTGCTCCAGCAGACCGCCGCCCTACTTTCGTCTGCGCGATCCTCGCCACAGCGGCGGCCGGCTTTGCAGATTTCTTGTTCGTTTCAGACGGGACCCGTGCTGCGCCGCACGATCAGTTCGGGGCGGATCTCACGCAGGCGCGAGCCCTTGGCGGGATCCCCGATCCGGTCGCTCAGCAGCGCCGCCGCCGACCTTCCCATGGTGCGGCGGGGCTGGTCGACCGAGGTGAGCGAGATGTGGTGGGAGGCCGACAGGTGCGTGTTGTCGTAGCCGACCACCGAGAGGTCTTGCGGGACTCGCAGGCCCAGGTCGCTGGCGGCCGAGAGCACGCCGAGCGCGACCACGTCATTGGCGGCGAAGATCGCCGTGGGCCTGGGGTCGCGGGTGAGCAGCGCCGTTGCCGCCTCCCTGCCACCCTCCTCGGTCGAGTCCGCGGCCTCGACCATGATGTACGGCGCCAGCGAGTGCCTGCGCATGGCCACGAGGTAACCCTCGCAGCGCGAGGAGCGCCGGCCCTCGATGTGCGCGATGCGCTTGTGGCCCAGCTCGACCAGGTGGTCGATGGCCAGGCGGGCGCCGAGCTGGTCGTCGTCGACCACGATGTCGACTCCGTCGAGCTCGATGTCACGTTCCCCTACGACGACGGTCGGGGTGTAGGCGGTGGCCTCGATCAGCGTCTCGCTGGTCGGCGCGATGCCCAGGAGGACCAGCCCGTCCACCCTGAGCTCGAGGAAGGCCTCGACGGCCTCGTCCTCGAACGCCGGGTCCCACTGGCTGTTCCCTATGAGCATGCGCAGGCCGTCGCCGTGCAGGCTCTCCTGCAGACCGTCGAGGAACTCCGCGTAGAACGGATTGTGCAGGTCGGCGACGAGCGCGCCCACCAGATGCGTACGGCCTTCGACCAGGCTCCGCGCGACCGCGTTCGGCCGGTAGCCGAGTTCGCGGGCGGCCTGCAGCACGGCCTGGCGCCGGTGCTCGCTCACGTGCGGGGATCCGCGTAGCACGAGAGAGACCAGCGATTTCGAGACGCCGGCTCGTTCGGCGACGTTGCGGATGGTCGGTCTGGGCCGAGGCAGCGTGTCTACCTCTCTGAGCTCGGTAATGGTTGAAGTGTTGACGGGCGGTCCTGACATGTGTCTCCCCCGCGATGCGGATATGGGCACCTGTCTGACCAAACGATCGAGTTCGCGGCAGGGTACGGCCTTCTCACCGTTTGACTCAGGGAATCATCGCGAGTTGCCCCGGGGAACCGGCCGCACGGCGTCGGCTACTGTGCAGGTGTGACACCCGGGAAGTCAGCCGAGACGGCACGGCCGGCGCGGCGCAGGCTCAGTGTCGACCGGCGTCGCGAGGAGCTGATGGCGGCCGCGCTCGAGCTGTTCAGCACCCGTGACGCGGAAGACGTCTCGATCGACGACGTGGCCTCGGCGGCGGGCGCTTCGCGGGCCCTGGTCTACCACTACTTCGGCGGTAAGCAGGAGCTCTATGTGGCCGCGCTGAAGAGCGCGGCGGAGCAGCTGGAGTCCCGGCTTCGCCCTCATGAGGGCGGCAGGCCGCTCGAAGAGCTGGCCTCCGGGCTCAGGCGCTACTTCGACTTCGTCGAGGAGCACGCGGCCGGGTTCGCCGCGTTGCTGCGCGGAGGCCCCGCCAACAGGGCGGGGGAGGTCGGCGAGATCGTCGACGGCGTGCGCCGGCGGCTCTTCCACCTCATCCTGAAGCAGATGCGGGTCGAAGAGGCCGGCCCGGTGCTGCGCACGACCCTGCGATCGTGGATCGCCTCGGTGGAGACGGCCGGCCTCGACTGGCTCGAGCACCGTGACATAGAGCGACCGGCGCTGGAAAAGATGCTCGTCGATCACATGGTCGCGCTGCTCGGCGTGGCCGCCACCTACGAGAGCGACGTGGCCACGCTGTTGGAACGACTCAAGTAGAGGTGCTCATTCGCCTCGCTGCGTGAGGCGGCTCGGTCGCTCAGATCCGTCGCGCCGGAAGGATGGCGCCGGGCGGGCGGCGCCAACTCTCCCATGCGACGTCTTTTCGTCACAACGGTGGACCAGGCCGTCGGCCTGGCTCACCCTCAACCCCCCTGAGGATTCGTGACGACCCTCACTTACTCCGAGCGCTGCTGCGGAATCCCCGCGAGCAGTGCCCGGACCTCGGTCTCCCGGTAACGCCGATGACCGCCGAGGGTGCGAATCGACGTCAACTTACCCGCCTTGGCCCACCGCGTAACGGTCTTGGGGTCGACCCTGAACATGGTCGCGACCTCAGCGGGCGTGAGCAGTGGCTCGGCCTCGGGTGTACGAGCTGACATTTGTGCGGCCTCTCCTCCGTGTGGACCGGCTTAGCGATCCTGTGACTGCCTTTGCGCGTGTCACGGATGTCCCCCTATGGCACAGAGCGTGCGGCTTTTCTGAGCCATATGCGGCATCACCCGATGTGACCATACCGCCACGCAGAGCGATTGGCGAGCCCTTCTTTGACCCAACTGCCCGCCCCCGCAGCGATGTCACGCTCGGTGATTCTAGCGACACGGTTCGTGGTATCGCAGTGAAAACGGCAAACTACTCAGTTCGCAGAAGAGAGCAGCCGTGAGACGTGACCTACTCATGCAGGTCAGACGGTCGTATTGAGCCTCAGTTGGCAGATTCCAGCTGTTGCATTGACTTCCACCGGAGGATCACCCTCTGGTACATGGCGTAGGCAAGTTCTTCTTGACCCGTGTCCAGGCCCGTCAGAGCGGCCGACAGCTCCGCGACCGACTGGTCGGCCTGCAGCGCGTCGTCGTCCATGAGGTGGACGAGGCCGCCGTAGTCGAGCTCGACCAGCGAGTGCGGGTGGAACTCCTCCAGCCACCTGGCGACGTCCTCCACGTCGAAGTTGGCCGCCGCGTCGCCCAGGTGCCTGCGCAGCACGTTGAGCGCCCTGGCGGCCCGCCTCCTGGCCTGTGCCATGGAGGTGACGTAGATGAGGTTGCGTCCGGTAGCGGTCGTCACGTCCTGTCCCGGGTTGGCGGAGCCGAGCACCAGCCAGCGCTCGTTCCCATCAAACGGCACGAACCACGATGGCGGCACATGCCACGCCGTGGTGCGAATGTGCGTACGCAACGCGGACGAACCGGCCTGCCGCTTGTACCGGTCGAAGTCGTCCGCCACCTGGTCGGCGATCGCCTTGGGCACCAGGCGGTCCATCAGCTTCACAGGAGTGGCGCCACGCAGCCTTGAGAACGCCAGCCACGAGCGCAAACGCGTTTGCCAGGGACAGACATAGAGACGGTCCTCAACACGCCGCAGATAGGCGTTGGGGCTCTCCTGGGCGGGAACGGGTTGAGGGGGCATACCGAGAAGGCGCATGACCGACTCGCCGTGCTCCGCATTGAGCGCGTTCGCGCGGCGCGGGCGGTCCCGTGAGTCGGCGTAGTCGGCCCACACCTTGCGCTCGGGTTCGGCGAACGCGGTCAGTGGCTCATAGACGCGGAGGTAGGCGGCATAGGGCAGCACGGAGGCATCGTGTCATGAAGCGAACCTGCGTGCACCGTTGTGGCTTACTACGCTGTGAGGTGATCTCCGTCGCAAAGGTGCGGCGGACCGGACAGGGAGTCACTACCGTGACCGACGTCTTCGGTTCGTCCCAAAAGGACGTCCACGAGCAGGTCGTGTTCTGCGCCGACGAGCAGAGCGGCCTGCGTGCCATCATCGCCATCCACAACACGGCCCTGGGCCCGGGGCTGGGAGGCACCCGCTTCTATCCGTACGAGAGCGAGAGCGCGGCCCTGGCCGACGTGCTCAACCTCGCCAAGGGCATGTCCTACAAGAACGCGCTGGCCGGACTCGACCTGGGCGGCGGCAAGGCCGTCATCATCGGCGACCCGGCCCACGACAAGAACGAGGCGCTGCTGCGCGCGTACGGGAGGTTCGTCCAGTCGCTCGGCGGGCGCTACATCACGGCCTGCGACGTGGGCACCTACAGCGAGGACATGGACGTCATCGCCCGCGAGTCACGCTTCGTGACCGGCCGCTCGCCGGCCTACGGCGGGGCGGGGGATTCGTCCATCCTCACGGCGTTCGGTGTGTTCCAGGGCATGCGGGCCTCGGCCGAGCGCGTGTACGGCACCCCGTCGCTGCACGGCAGGCGCGTCGGCGTCGAAGGGGTCGGCAAGGTGGGCCACCGCCTGGTCGAGCTCCTGCGCGAGGACGGCGCCGAGGTCGTGATCTGCGACGTAGCCCCCAAGGCCGTCGAGCGGGTGCGCCTGCGCCACCCGGAGGTCGACGTGGTGGCCGACGCGGCCGAGCTGACCGGATCCGACATCGACGTGTTCGCGCCGTGCGCGCTGGGCGGCGCCCTCGACGACGCGACGGTCGCCAGGCTCCGCGCGAAGATCGTCTGCGGCGGGGCCAACAACCAGCTCGCCCACCCCGGGGTCGAGAAGCAACTCGCCGAGCGCGGCATCCTCTACGCACCCGACTATGTCGTCAATTCGGGAGGCGTGATCCAGGTCGCGGACGAGATCGAAGGCTTCGACATGGAACGAGCCAGATCGAAGGCCACCCAGATCTACGACACGACCCTGAAGATCTTCCAAATCGCTGCCGATGAGGGCGTTCCTCCCGCTGTCGCAGCGGATAGGCTAGCCGAGCGCAGAATGTCGGAAGTCGGGCGGATTAGGGGCATTTGGCTGGGGCGCTGACGCCCCACGCCCATACGACGTACCGAGCTGGGCACAAAACAGGTACGGTAATAGGCGAACGATAGGCTGACGCCCAAAGAGAAGCGGCGTCAGTGTGTGGTGCGTTAGCGACGAGGGGTCGGGGACGACCCCACACGAGGGGGTCGAGCCAATGGGGCGCGGCCGAGCAAAGGCCAAGCAGGTCAAGGTTGCTCGCCAGCTGAAGTACAACAGCGGTGGCACGGATCTTGATCGTCTTCGCGATGAACTCGGGGTCGGAGACTCCAGCAGCAATGACGACGCCGACGACCTCAACGATGAGCTGGCGGATCGCTATGCCGATTACGCCGATGACTATGGCGCCGGAGACGACGAAGACGACCGCCCTTCTGGCCGTCGGTAGCCGTTCCTGGTTGACGTGACGGAGGTCGGCGTCCGCGCTGGATTCTCCTTCACGCTCGTCGGGCCCCACGGGCAACCGTGGGGCTTTCGTCACGTGGTCGTCCTTTCCAGGAAGTCCGCGATGACCGGCGCGATCTCCGGCAGCTTCTCCTCCAGCGCGAAGTGCCCGGTGTCGAACACGTGCACCTCCGCCTCGGGCACGTCCCGCCGGTACGCGTGGGCGCCCGCCTCCAGGAAGATCGCGTCTCCCCGCCCCCAGAGCACCAGGGTGGGCGGGCGGTGCAGGCGCAGCCATGCCTGCCAGGCCGGGTAGCGCGCGAGGTTGCCGGCGTAGTCGCGGGCGAGGGCCAGCTGCGCCTCCTTGCGTCCCGGCAGATCCAGGAAGTGCTGGTCGAGCGTCCATCCGTCGGGCGCCACGAGCGCCGGGTCCGCCGCGCCGCCCTCGTACTGGCCGCGGGTGAACGGCAGCGTGAACAGCTCGCCGGACGGCGCCTTGACGGCCTGGCGCGCCACCTCGGACAGCCCTTCGTCGTACGCGTTGGCGTTCTGCACGATGAGCCCCGCGATCCACTCGGGATGCCGCTCGGCCACCCGGAACCCGACGGGCCCGCCGAAGTCGAACGCGTACAGCACGAACGGCCCGAGCCCGATCGCCCGTACGAACCCCTCGACGACGTCGGCCAGCCGGTCGAAGGAGTACTCGAACCCGTCGGGAGCCCGCGTGTGCCCGAATCCGGGATAGTCGGGCGCGATCACCCGATAGCGGGTGCCCAGGACGTCCATGAGCCGCCGGTACTGGTGCGAGGCGGACGGGAAGCCGTGGAGCAACAGCAGCGGGACGCCGCCCTCCGGCCCCGCCTCCCGGTAGAACACCTCGACTCCCTCGACGTCCACGAACCCGTGCCTGACGTATGGAACCTGCATCTCACATGCCTCTTTCTCCTGAAGACGCATTAGTTATAGACCGAAAGGACCTAATGGGTCAACTCGTAGATGTACCATTAGCGGCATGGAGTTGCTGACGGGTGAGCCCCTGGCCCTGGACCTGGTCAACACGCGGTCCCGCGACCACGACGCCCTGGCCGAGGCCGCCGACTTCGACGAGTGGCTGGCCAGGCAGTCCGACCGCCTCACCCTGCCCGAGGGGCCCTTCCCGGCCGACGACCTGGCCGCCGTCCGCCGGCTGCGCGGTCATGTGGAGGCGGCCCTGGAGGCCGCCCGTCAGGCCGTGCCCGCGCCGCCCGAGTCGATCGCGGCGATCAACGAGGCCCTGCGGCTCTCCCCGCCGTACCCTCGGCTGGAGGCCCGGGGAGTCGTCTTCGCGAGCGTCGCGCGGCGGGACGGCACGGGCGTCAGCCGCCTGCTCACGCAGCTCGCCGAGGCGGCCGTGGAGCTGCTGACGGACCCCAACGTGGGCAAGGTCCGCTCCTGCGAGGCCCCCGACTGCCGGATGCTCTTCCTGCCGGCCCACCCCCGCCGCCGCTGGTGCTCACCGACGCTCTGCGGCAACCGGATCCGGGTCGCCCGCTACTACCAGCGGCACAAGCCGGATCAATCCCAGACGTAGAGCGCGGCGCCCAGGAGCACGACGGTGAGCGCGCAGGCCCAGCCGCGCACGGTGTTGAAGCGGGTCCAGCGGGGCAGATAGTCCGCCCAGTCGGCCTCGCCCGCGTCGATCGCGTTGTTCAGCGGGATGTTGACCACTCTCGTCACCATGATCGAGCCGGCGAAGGCGACGATGGCGCCCGCGACGGCCAGCAGGCCCGGCAGGCTGCCCGGCCCGGCCACGAACAGCAGGATCCCGGCGATCAGCGCGACGAACGGCGCCAGCGTGAACGTGGACAGGAACGCCGGATTGAGGATCTTCTGGTTGATGCTCCGCATGACGGCTGCCGCCTGCTCCTTGCCGACGGCGTCGAGACCCGGCATCACCGACGTCGAGAACGCGAAGTAGACCCCTGCCATGAGGCCGTTGAGCACGAGCGCGAGGATCACCGCGACGGCCGCGAGTACGTCCATGCGGCAATGATCCCGCGCTGATGGGATCTTTTCCACAGGCTTGTCGCCCGCGGTTGCTAGCCTGCCGGGCATGCTGGAGATCGGTGAGGTCGTGGCCATGCCGCTGCCGCTCGGCGGTTTCGGCGCCTGCCAGGTGACGGCGGCGGGCGGCGAGCTGACGGTGTGCCTGTTCGACTGGCACTCCGACGCGGTGCCCACGCTCGACGACCTGCGCGGGGCCCGCCCGCTGATCATCGACCACCACAGCTGGGAGGGCGTGCCCCAGATCCTGTCCGTCGACGCCTCCGCGCCGCTGCCCGCCGGTTTCGTCCGGCTCGGGGCGATGCCGGTGGACGCCGCCATGCCGCGCTCGACCAGCGCGTACGGCGGATGGCCCGCCCTGGGCGTGCAGGTCGTCCTCCAGCGGCACTGGGACCTGCGGGTGCCCGACGAGGTGAAGGCCGCCTACAAGGGCGCCGCTCCCGGGCAGATCGAGGCCGACTTCGGCGGTCTGCGGATCCGCAGGCCCGCCATGGTGTCCGGGCTCGACCTGCGGGAGCTCCACGGCGAGGTGCGCTGGGCCGGGCTGGACGCGCTGCCCCGGGTGACCTCGCTGACCTGGGCCGGCCCCGACCGCGGCCTGGCCGCCGCACTCTCGTCCCGGCCGATCATCACCAGCCTGCACTGGACCGATCCGCCCGGCGAGGTCGATCTGGGCGGCACGCATCTCAACGATCTGACGTTCGCCGGAGCCTCGCCGCGCCGGCTCGTCCTGCCGCCCACCCTGACCCGCCTGCGCCTGGACGCTGCGCCGCCCGAGCTCGTCACGGCGGCCGCCGCGGGGCGGTGGATCCGCCTGACGACCCGCTCCGGCGTCCCCGCCGGGCTGAGCGGCATGCGCGAGGTGGCGATGGAGGTGGCGGGCGACCTGCGGCTCGCCGAGTTGGACGGGCTCCCCGAGCTGGAGTCGCTGCGGATCCAGTGGCTGCGCTCCTACGGCGGGCTCGTCGGCGCGGCCGCGTTCCCCAAGCTGCACACGCTGGAGCTGGTCGACGCGTACGGCGTCGACGCGTCGATGCTGCCCCCGCCCGGCGGCGCCCTGCGGCACCTCAGCGTCGCCTCGCTCAGGAGCAGCCAGAGCGGGCCGATCAAGCAGCGCTACCGGGGCTCGGAGGTTCACGTCCGGCTGCGCGGCGCCAAGTCGGACAAGTGGCTGGCCGCCAACATCGACAACCCGCTGCGCAACTGGGTGGACGACGACCGGCGGGCCGGGGCGGCGGCGTGCCGGGCTTACACGACGGCCTCCGAGGCCATCGGGCGGCTGAGCGCCGACGACCCGGGCGGAGTGGCCGACGCCAGGCAGACGCTGCGGGAGTTCGTGGAGAGGCTCAACGACCTCGACGGACGGCACGGCATGATCGACACGCTGCGGCGGGAGGAGGCGGGCGACGCCTTCATGGCGCTGGCGGCTCGGGCGGGCGTGCCCTCGGGCGAGGCCGGGTCATGGTTCGACGAGTGGCGCGACTTCTGAGGCCAGCGTCTGGCCCGCCTCGACCGCCTCACGCAGGCTCCTGGCCAGCGTGTCCGCCTGCCCGGTCAGGTCGCGCAGGCCCTCGGCGTCGCCGGTCTGCGCCAGCAGGTCCCGATACCTGTCGTTGCTGTGCTGCAACTCCTGGGCGCGCAGGGCCGAGTCGGCCGCCTTGACGAGGCCGGCGTACACCTCCAGCTCCCACACCCGCTCGGTGACCGCCGCCACGGAGCGCCGCAGGGCCTCCTGCTGGGGTTCGAGCACGGCGGCCAGCTCGGGCGTCATCAGCTCGGCCCGCGCCTCGGCCTGCTCGGCCCGCAGCTCCGTCTGCGTGCGCAGGAGGCGGGCGACGTGCCACAGCCGCTCGGGGAGCACGATGTCGTTGGCGACGGTGTCGAGGAGCCCCAGGCGGTTCACCCGGGAGTCGGTCACCTCCAGGATCGCCTGCCTGGCCCGGGCCAGCAGGGTGAGGGCCTGGGAGTCCAGCTCGGCGGGGTGGACGTGATGCTCGCCGCCCCTGCGCTCCGGCTCGGGCAGGGAGAGGCCGAGATAGAGCACGGCGACGAGGAAGACCATCAGGCCCGCCATCCCCGCCGACTCGTGGTCGGTCCTGAGGGCCGCGACGCCGAACAGCGCGCCGCTCAGCCCCGTGACCCCCGCGGCGACGGCGAGCAGGCGTCTCGTCCACGGCGGCGGCGCGGGCTCGCGGTGCCCGAGCAACCGCGTCCGGACACCGAAGATCCGCCGCCGCTCCCGCCGGGAGGCGGCGGGGTCCACGATCGGTTCGTCCATGCGCAACGCCTCCCCCACTAGGCTGCTCTTCGAGCACACCGCGTGCGGCCCCGCCGGATCCACCAGCCCCGTGTGCGGATGTGGTGCAGATGTCGTGCAGCTACGCTTTCAGCCGTGTCC
Organism: Nonomuraea sp. JJY05; assembly: GCF_043496855.1. Taxonomy (NCBI): domain Bacteria; kingdom Bacillati; phylum Actinomycetota; class Actinomycetes; order Streptosporangiales; family Streptosporangiaceae; genus Nonomuraea; species Nonomuraea sp. JJY05. The sequence goes on along the minus strand of NZ_JBIEIS010000036.1, from coordinate 67,419 downwards.
CGACTTCCTGAGCTGTACGTCGCCGTGGACGTGGAGGCCGACGGGCCGATCCCGGGCCCCTACAGCATGATCTCCCTGGGGATGGCCGTGGCCGGACGGCCCCACCTGACCTTCTACACGGAGCTGCGGCCGATCTCCGACGACTTCGTGCCCGAGGCGCTGGCCGTCTCGGGCCTGGACCGCGACCGGCTGCTGCGGGAGGCGCCAGCGCCGGAGGTGGCCATGGCGGCGGCCGCCCGCTGGGTCGACAACCTGCGGAAGGTCGGCCGCCCGGTGTTCCTCGCCGCGCCCGCGGTGTGGGACGGGATGTTCGTGCACTGGTATTTCGTGCGGTTCACCGGCAAGAGCCCGTTCGGGGCGACCGGCTCGGGCGTCGACCTGCGCAGCTACTGGATGGGACAGACCGGCTGCGAGTGGTCCCAGACGGGCAAGAGGACCATGAAGCGACGGCTGGGGCTCGAAGGGCTGCCGCACACGCATCACGCCGGGGAGGACGCGGCGGAGCTGGCGCGGATGTTCGAGGCGGTCATTCTCACGAGATCTTCAGAATCCGCACAGGAAGCTCTGAGGGAGCCTGGAGAGCGTTGAGGGGATCGGAGATTCCCCCTCGCTCGTATCGGACGGTGGTCCCGCATGACCTCGACCTCGGTGAAGCCCGCTGCCCTCTCGACGGGGCGCGCGGTGGTGCGTCTCGGCCTCCTGGGGCTGGTCGCGATCGGCATCATGGGCGCCGCTCTGGAGCTCGCCTTCGAACGCCACTGGCAGAGCCCGGTGCAGCTGATCCCGTGGGTGGCCCTGGCGCTGCTGGGGTCCGCGCTGGTGCTGCTGGCCCTGCGCGACACTCCCCGGGCGGTCACCGTGGTACGGGTGACCGCGCTCGTCGTGCTGCTCGCCTCCGCGTACGGCGTCTTCATGCACGTGTCCGTCAACCACGGCGCGGGCGCGGCCGATCCCACGTGGGACACCCTCTCCCCGCTCACCCAGTGGTGGTACGCGCTCACCAAGTCGGTCGGCCAGGCGCCGCCGCTCGCGCCCGGCATGCTCGCCCAGAGCGCGCTGTTGCTCTCGCTGGCCACGCTGACGTCCAAGACCGATCGTCCGTGAACGGCGACTGAACGCCCCCAGATCGGAACCTTTCCCGCATCTTTCGCGTCACACCCACACAAAGCGCGTGTGACTTGTAAAGCTGGTGAGGTTCGAGTGGCGTTAGGTCGTACATTCATAGCGGCGGTCGCGGTGGCGGCCACCGTGTTCAGCGCTGACGGGGCCGCGGCGAAGACGGAGCCCGCGCCCAAGGCTGAGCCCCGGCCGGCCGTCCCGGCGGTGGCCGTGTCCACGCCCGCCGCCGCGGTCGCGGCGGAGCCCGAGTGCGTCCGGATCAAGGGCGCGGAGGCCTGCGTGGGGCCGGACGGGAGCGACCGTCCGGGCATCACGATCGAGGACACGGCGAACGAGGAGCTCCACGCCACCGTGGAGTACTACCTCAACGGTTACCTGGGCACCAAGTACGCCATCCACAACCTGGGGCGTAAGGGCGAGGTCCGGGGCAACCGAGAGATCGGGAAGATCGTGACGTTCCGGGCGGCGGTTTACGAGGGCAACCACCGGGTGCGGGCCGGACGGTGGAAGACCGTCCGCAATATCACGAAATATCCGATCAAGCGGGAAACGCGGGTCACGCCGGCCGGCGCCCGGTCCCGCTCCAAGGCGTGCACCTCCACGAAGGGCGCCTCCCTCCTGTGCTTCAACGAGCGCAACACCGTCGTCTTCGCCTGTGACACGAGCGCCGACCAGTACCAGGCCCGCGCCGAATACTTCATCGCCGGGGACCCGACCGCGCGTTTCGAGATCCACCAGCTGGCCGGGGTGAACACCTGCGGCAAGGCCGAGCACGGCGACCTCGCCGTCAGCATGTACCGCGCCTCGCTGTTCAACCACAACCGGCGGGTCGCCACCAGGCTGTACAAGTACAACTAGGCGAAGGGCCTGATGATCTCCCGTACGGCCTCGGCGGACTCCCGGGGGTTGTCGTCGTGGGCGAGGCTGCTCAGCAGCTCGCGCAGATGGAACACCCGCATGCGGTCCCGCCAGCCGTCGGCCAGGTGCGCCGCGTCCGCGTACACCTCGAAGAAGCGGTCCGAGGCGGCCGGGCGTGGCGAGCACCAGAGCATGCTGAGGTCGGCCTCGGCCCAGCTGTAGGAGACGGCCGGGTCGATCAGCGCCGGGTCGCCCGCCCGGCCGGACAGGATGTTCTCGCGCCACAGGTCGCCGTGCGTCAGCACCGGCGGCCGCGGCGGGAGCAGGTCGGGCAGGGCCGCGCACAGGCGTTCGAGCGCCCGCCGCTCCTCGCGGCCGAACGCCGCCTCCACCAGCGGCTCCGGCAGCCAGCGCAGGATCCTGCGCTCGGCGAAGAACGCGTGGCCGTCGGAGTCCCAGGTGTTGTCCTGGCGCAGCCGCCCCAGCCAGCCGTCCCGGTGCCAGCCGAACCTGTCGGCCGCGGTCGTGGTGTGGAGGCCGGCGACGGTGCGGCCCAGGCCCTCCCAGAAGCCCTCGTCGTCGTCGCGGCGTGGTGGCAGGGGTTCGAGCACGAGCAGGTCGGGGGTGGCCGCCAGCACCTCGGGCGTGGTGACGCCGCCCAGCTCGCGCAGCGCCCGCAGCCCCTCGGCCTCCACCTCGAACAGGCCCGGCACCGGGGTGCGCAGGGTCTTCGCGAACACCCGCGAGCCGTCGCGCAGGGCCGCCAGGCCGGCCAGCGCCACCACTCCCCCGCCGGCCGCCTCCGCGGACACGGCATCGAACCCGGCCTGTCGCAGCCGTGCGAGCAGGAGTTTCACGATCGGCCCCCATGAAAGTTTCAACGGTGTTTGACGGGCGCGGCGACGCACCTCATGATCATGATGCCTCCTGGTCAGGAGGAGGCGTCGAGTGAATTCCGCTATCCATGGCGAGGTACGCCGATGCCCACACTGCTGTTACGAGCCGCGTCCGCCCTGCTGCTGACGCTGACCGCCCTCAACGCCCCCGCGGCGTACGCCGACGACGTCACCCCGGTAGCGGTGACCGTCAACGCGCGTGCCGCGCTCGCCACCGTCCCCGGAACCGGCATCGGCTCCAACCATGCGATCTGGGACACCAATCTCGGGACGGACGAGACCGCCGACCGGCTCAAGGACGCCGGCGTGAAGATGCTGCGCTATCCCGGCGGGTCGTACTCCGACATCTACCACTGGGCCACCCACACCGCCCCCGGCGGCTACGTGGCGCCCAACACCGACTTCGACACCTTCATGCGCGGCGTGCGGCGTACCGGGGCGCAGGCCATGGTGACCGCCAACTACGGCACCGGCACCGCCGACGAGGCCGCGGCCTGGGTCCGCCAGGCCAACGTCACCAAGGGTTACGGCATCAAGTACTGGGAGATCGGCAACGAGAACTACGGCAACGGCCACTACGGCTCGGCCTGGGAGGCCGACGACCACGCCGACAAGAGCCCGGCCGAGTACGCCCGCAACGTCGTGGCCTACGCGGACGCGATGAAGGCGGTCGACCCGACCATCAAGATCGGCGCGGTGCTGACCACGGCCGCCAACTGGCCCGACGCCATCACCGCCGACGGCGACAGCGGCACCTGGAACAAGGTGGTCCTCTCGAACGCCGGATCGAAGATCGACTTCGTGATCCTGCACTGGTACCCCGGCGCCCTCGACAGGGCCGGCCACGTGACCGACATGATCCAGCTCACCCGCCAGCAGCTCGCCAAGTACGTGGGGCCCGGCTCGGAGCGGATCGGCATCGCGATGACCGAGTTCAACACCGGGTCCAGCAGCAACGGCGCCAACACCCAGCCGGGCGCGCTGGCCGCCGCCGACGCGTACGCGACGCTGCTGGCCAACGGAGTCTTCACGGTCGACTGGTGGAACGTCCACAATGGCATCGGCACCGTCACCCAGGTCGAGGGGCACACCGACTACGGCGACTTCGGCCTGCTGTCGAGCGGCACGTGCACCTCCGACAACAGCGTCTGCGAGCCCGCGCTCAACACGCCCTTCGCCCCCTATTACGCGCTGCAGATGGTGAGCAAGTTCGCCCGGCCGGGAGACCAGTTCGTCCGGGCCGCGACCGACCAGGCCAAGGTCGTCGCGCACGCCGCCCGCCGGCCCAACGGGGACCTGGCGGTCATGCTGATCAACACCTCGAACGACACGTCGTACCCCGTCGCGATCGACTACTCCGGCTACACGCCCGCGGCCGGCGCCCCCACCGTACTGACCCACACCAACGGCGCCACCGGCATCACCACCTCGACCGGCGGGACGGCGGCCGGCCAGACGCTGCCGCCCCTCTCCCTGACCACCCTCGTCCTGCACCCCGCCTCCCCGCAGACCGGCCTCCCCGGCGCCCCCGGCCAGCCGGCGGCCTCGCAGGTGACGGACACGACCGCCACGATCTCCTGGCCCGGCGCCTCCCCAGGCTCGCGCCCCATCGCCAAGTACGAGCTCTACCGCCAGCACGGAGCCGTCAGCGAGCAGCTCGGCGAGACCTCCGGCACCTCGTTGACCGTGAACAACCTCAAGCCGGGCACCCGATACACGGTCAACGTGATCGCCCGTGACAGCGGCGGCGGCCTGTCATGGGCCTCCCCGCCGCTGACGTTCACGACCGGCACGCCCGCTTCCAGCTCCTGCTCGGTACGGCTGACCGTCACGACCGACTGGGCCAGCGGCTACGTCGGCGCCATCGACATCACCAACAACGGCGCCCCCGTCAGCGGCTGGACGCTGAACTTCGGCTGGCCCAGGTCGTGGCAGAGCCTGGGCAGCGGCTGGGGCGGCGTCTGGACGCAGACCGGGTCGGACGTGAAGGTCGTCAACGAGGCGGGCAACGGCGCGCTCGCCACGGGGGCGACCGCCACGGTCGGCTTCGTCGGCAACTACTCCGGCCCGAACGTCCTGCCCGCCGTCTTCACCCTCAACGGATCCGTCTGCACGACCCGGTGACAGCTGTCAGAACGATCCCGATCTCGCGGGGCTCCACCGCTTCCCTTAGCGGCGCTTCGTGAGAGAGCGCGTTCTCATCGTTTCCGACATTGATAAAGGGCTCCTCCCCGGCCGGGAGGAGCCCTTTCGCGGTGTGTCTAGGCGCGGGTCCACTTCTGGTTGGCGCTGCCCGCGCAGTCCCAGATCTGCAGCCGGGTGCCGTTGGCCGAGCTGGCACCGGTCGCGTCGAGGCACCTGCCGGACTGGGGATTGACGATCCGGCCGGTGCCGGAGTCGTAGGTCCATCGCTGGGCGCCGGTGCCGTTGCAGTCGTACAGCTGCACCTTCGCGCCGTTGGCCGTGGCGCCGTCGGTGACGTCCATGCACTTGCCGAGCGCGCGTACCGAGCCGTCGGCGTTCCACGTCCAGTTCTGGGCCGCGGTGTCGTTGCAGTCGTAGAGCTGGACGGCGGTGCCGTTGGCGGTGGCCGCGCCGGCCACGTCGACGCACTTGCCGCCGATGCCGGTGATCCGGCCGCCGGAGCCGCCGGTGGGCGGGGCGTAGACGCGGACATAGTCCACGGACATGGCCTGCGGGAAGGTCGTGGTGCCGTCGGGGTAGCCGGGCCAGTAGCCGCCGACCGCCACGTTCATGATCATGAAGAACGGGTGGTCGAAGACCCATCGGTTGCCGCCGAGGTCGGCGGGCGTCCGGCGCTGGTATTCGACGCCGTCGACGTACCAGATGATCAGGTTCGGGGACCAGTCGACGGCGAAGGTGTGGAACGCGTCGGCGAACGCGCCGCCGATCGAGTACGGGGCGCCGATGCCGCCCGAGCCGGAGTAGCCGGGGCCGTGGATGGTGCCGTGCACGGTGCTGGGCTCGCGGCCGATGTTCTCCATGATGTCGATCTCGCCGCTGTCGGGCCAGCCGACCGGCCCGATGTTGTCGCCGAGCATCCAGAAGGCCGGCCAGATGCCCTGGCCCCGGGGCAGTTTCATGCGCGCCTCGAACCGCCCGTACGCCCTGGTGAAGGTGGCGGCAGTGAGCAGGCGGGCGGAGGTGTACTGGCAGGTGCCGTAGTGGCACTGGTAGTTGGCCGGGTTCTCGCGGCGGGCGGTGATCACGAGGTTGCCGGCGCCGTCCATGGCGGCGTTGCGGGTGCTGTTGGTGTAGTACTGCTGCTCGTTGTTGCCCCAGCCGCTGCCACCGATGTCGAAGCGCCACTTCGACTGGTCGACGGCACTGCCTGCGGCCCCGTTGAACTCGTCGGACCAGACCAGCGGCCCGGGGGCGGGGGCGGCGCCGGCGGTGCCCGCCAAGGGGGCGAGCAGCGCGACGAGAACGGCGCCGACGGTGAATAACACTCTGAAATGGGGGGTGCGGACCATGCTGATTACCTCATCGGATCCACGGCTGTCGCTTTACGGAAACCATCCGGCAACATCACACCCATTGTCAAGAGAGCGCTCTCTCACTTGTCGGCAGGACTTTCGGTCACCCGTTCTCGAGGGTGAGCAGGCCGCGGCGGAAGGCGACGGCGACGGCGGCCGCGCGGTCGTTGACGCCGAGCTTGGTGTAGATGTGCAGCACGTGGCTCTTCACCGTGGCCTCGCTGATGAACAGGCGCGTGGCGACCTCGCGATTGGTGGCGCCGTCGGCGATGAGCTGGAGGACCTCCAGCTCACGGGCGCTCAGCGGGTCGGCGGGCGCGCGGACCTGGCCGAGGAGCCGGGTGGCGACCGACGGGGAGAGCACGGCCTCGCCCCGCGCCGCCGTACGGACCGCGCGGACGAGCTCGTCGCGGGCGGTGTCCTTGAGGAGGTAGCCGGTGGCTCCGGCCTCGATGGCGGGCAGGACATCCCGGTCGGTGTCGTAGGTGGTGAGCACGAGGACCCGGGCCGCGATGCCGAGCCTGGCCAGCTCCTTGATGGCCGCGACGCCGTCCATCCTGGGCATGCGGAGGTCCATGAGGATCACGTCGGGGTTCAGCGCCCGCGCGAGCTCGACGGCCTGGGCGCCGTCTCCGGCCTCGCCGAGCACCTCGAAGTCGGGGTCGCCGGCGAACATGCCGCGGAGGCCGTCACGGACGATGGGATGATCGTCGGCGATCAGCAACCGGATCACAGTCTCAACCACGCGCCACCGCCGGAACGCTCGCGGTAATACGGACCTCAGCCATGCGCCACCGCCGGAGCACTCGCCGTAATACGGACCTCAACCACGCGCCACCGCCGGAACGCTCGCGGAGATCGCGGTGCCGGAGCCGGGCTCGGACTCGATCTCCAGCGTGCCCGCGATGCGGCTCACCCGCTTCCGCATCGAGGTCAGCCCGAAGCCGCCGCCGTCACTGACCCGCTCGGGATCGAACCCGGCGCCGTCGTCCCGCACGTCCAGGGTGACCACATCCTCCATGTACGACAGGGTCAGCCCGACCCGGGACGCTCCGGCGTGCTTGGCCGCGTTGGCCAGGGCCTCCTGCGCGGTGCGGAGCAGCGTCTCCTCGACCTCGGGATGCATGGGACGGACCGTACCAGTGATGGTGAGATCCGCCCGTACCCCATTGAGCTCGCCCCACTGCGTGACGACCTCCGCCAGCGCGTCGGGCAGCGGCGCGGCCTCCAGCTGTCCCGGCCCCACCGCGTGCACGGAGCGCCGGGCCTCGGCCAGGCTCTCGCGCGCCAGCCGGATCGCGTTGTCCACGTGACGCCGCCAGTCCTCGGTCCGGTGCGCCGCCTGGAGCTGGGTGATGATGCCGGTGAGGCCCTGGGCGAGCGTGTCGTGGATCTCCGCCGCCATGCGCTGCCGTTCGTCGAGAACGCCTGCCTCGCGGGCCTGGACCAGCAACTGGGCGTGCAGTCCGGCGTTCTCCATCATGGTCGCTTCGAGCTGAGCCACCATCCGCTTGCGCTCGGCGCTCCGCTCGGCGGTGATCTCGCCGACGAAGCTGAACAGGCCCACCAGCGCCACGATGGCGGCGGTGAAGAACAGATAGGTGAGGATCCCGGTCGGGGTGGGATCGGGCAGACCGCCGTTGTAGGTCGCGACGCTGATCGCCGCCGTGGCGGTCACCCCGGCGAACCGCCACTTCCCCTTCAGGTACTGCCACGAGTGGAGATAGCCGGCGAACCCGAAGAAGCTCGCGAACCACACCCCCTGCGTACAGAGCGCTCCGATCAGCACCACCAGCCCGGCCACGTACACCGCGCCCCGGGGCATCAGCCAGATCCAGACGGCCGCGAGCGCCGCCAGGGCGAGCATGACCCACGACGTGCCATCTGTGAGCAGGGAGAGCACCGCGGAGGTACCGAGCAGAACGTACGGAGCGGCCGCCATCTGGCGCTCCAGCAGCCGCTCCCATCGATCGAGCCGCCCGGTCATACCTCACTACTCCCAGCGGAAGAACTTGGCCGCAGCGATGCTGATGACCACAGCGTACGCGGCCATCACGGCGAGCAGCAGCGGGCTGGGAGCGCCGCCTTCCCAGACGTCCCGCAGGCTCTGCCGGAACGCGCCCAGAGGGGTGTACTCGCCGATGCGGGCCACGAAAGCGGGCATCTGATCCGCGGGCTGGATGAGTCCGGCGAGGTAGGCCATCGGGAAGTACAGCAGGACCCCGATCCCGTTCGCGCTTCGGCCGTTCTTGGCCAGGGCCGCGATGAGCAGGCCGATGGCGAACATGGCCGCCGTACCGACCAGGAAGACCAGCACGCCGGGCAGCACCTGGGCCGGCAGATGGGCTCTCAGCACGGTGCCGGCGACCGTCACCAGCAGGGCGCACGCGGTCAGCGCGAGGACGAGCTGCAGGAGCAACTGCACCACCAGCATGTTCACCGGGCTTACCGGCGTGATGGAGAGCCTGCGCAGGATGCCCCGTTCGCGGTAGGTGGCCATGGTGGTCGGCAGCATGTACAGGCCCACGAGCCCCACGGCGATCGCCAGCGCCATCGGCAGCAGCACGGTGTCGCCCGGCTCGATCGAACTCCCGAAGACCACCATGATGAACAGCGGGATGAGCAGCGAGAACATCGCTCCGGGCTCGCGGGTCAGCAGTTTGAGTTCGACGATGGCGAGCTTGGTCATGATCTTCCTCCGTGAGTGGATCGGACGTTCAGTCGTCGGCGGGTCACGCGTTCAACAGCCCGGACATGCACCGGCCCGGACATTCACCGGCCCGGTCGCCGGCGGACCCTGGACATCAGCGCGGCGGAACTTGGACATCCGGGGCAGACATCCGGGAGACGGACGTCAGGGAGTCAGGGAGACGGACGTCAGGGGGCGTCGAACGAACGGCCGGTCAGCGCGACGAACGCGTCGTCAAGGGTGCGCTTGTCGATGCGCAGATCGCTGACCAGCACGTGGTGGCGGGCGAGCTGCGCGGTAACCGCCGTGGCGAAGTCGCCCCTGCCCGTGACGACCACCCTGTCCCCCGTCCTGACCACGCCGGTCACCCCCGGCAACCCGCCCAGCTCGACCATGTCCCCCGCCATCAGCGTGAACCGCATCTGGTGCTCAGCATCGATCCCGTCGACCAGCCCGGCCGGGGTGTCGAGCGCGACGACCCGGCCGCGGTCGAAGACGGCCACGCGGTCGCAGAGCTCCTCCACCTCATCCATGAAGTGGCTGACCAGCACCACCGTCACGCCGCTCGCCCGGACCCGCTTGATCAGCTCCCAGGTGGTACGGCGAGCCTGCGGGTCGAGCCCCGTGGTCAGCTCGTCGAGGAACGCCACCCGAGGATTGCCCACCAGAGCCAGCGCGATGAACAACCGCTGCTTCTGCCCACCCGACAACTTCCCGAACTGGCCGTTGCGCTTGTCCGCCAGCCCCCACTCCTCCAGCAGCTCACGCCAGTCGCGCGGCTGCGCGTAGAAGGAGGCGTACAGGTCGAGCGCCTCCCACACCTTGATGTTCTCCGGTAGCTGCGTGTGCTGGAGCTGCACCCCGATCTGCTCACGCACCGTGGGCCCGTCCTTGACCGGATCGAGCCCGAGCACCTCGACCGACCCGCTGTCGGCCCGCCTCAACCCCTCCACGCACTCCACGGTGGTGGTCTTCCCGGCGCCGTTCGGCCCCAGGATGCCGAAGATCTCGCCCTCCTCCACGGAGAACGACACCCCATCCAGAACCGTCAGATCCGCGTACCTCTTGCGGAGGTCTGTGACTTCGATGACTGCCATGGCCCAAGCATCCTTTTCCCGCCCCCGGACCGAATCGATCTGCCGGCCATGCTCTCCGGTGAATGCTGCTGACCCGAAAATCCACCGAACGGTTGATGCGCCCGCGCCACCAAACGAAAACGCCCGGGGCGGCGATCGCTCATCGTGCACGCGCAGCTGCACCCCGGCGAAGCCGGAACCGACGACCTCGTGGATGGCCTCCCGCAGCTCCGCGCGCTCCTGCCCGGCAACAGCCTTCGAACGGCTCTGCTCCCCGCAGTGGCCATCCCGGTGCGGCCACCCCAGCCGGCAGTGAGCCTCTGACCTACTGTCGTGAAAGCGCCAGTCCTTTCATCGCCTGAACGGAGGCGGCCCGGCCGACATTTTGGTTGAGATGGCCAGCGACTATCGAACAGCACCAACAAAGGGATATACAGAAGGAAAAAGGCGTCGATCGCCGTTTGCAACTCCAGCGAACGGAAAGCAACCCCCCAGAAAAGGATAGTCCGCCGGGCACTCTCGAACGATACTCGCCCGATTCGGATAAATGCCCAAATTTCGGGACTGCGGTACGTTCCGGGGGAGAATATGCCTAGATTTCCTAATATTGCCTGGCTTCTTGCGGTCGGTGCCGCACTGACTGGCGGGCTCATGCCTGCGGGCGCTCCCGCCATCGCCGTATCCACCGTCACGAGCCACGCACCTCAGAACCCGGACCCGCTGGCCACCACGCCGGCACCGCGGGGCGACCGGACCGCCGCGGCGATGCGGGAGTACCTCCGGGACCTGGGCCGGAGGAAGCAGTTCGCCGGCTCGGTGCTGGTAGTGCGGCGTGGGCAGGTGCTGCTGCGCACCGCTGCCGGCGCGGCCGACGAGGAGAGGCACATCCCCAACCGGCCCGACACGGTCTTCCGCATCGCCTCGGTCACCAAGCAGTTCACCTCGATGATCATGCTGAAGCTGCGTGACCGCGGGTTGCTCGGCCTGGACGACCCGATCTGCCGCCATCTCGTCCCGGCATACATCGAGACCTGCCCGCAGGCGTGGCGACCGGTCACGATCCGCCAGATCCTCACGCACACCTCCGGCATCGTCAACATCCAGGACCTGCCGGGCTTCTATGCCGAGCTCTCGCAACCGACCACGACCCGGGAGCTCATCCAGCGGTTCGTGCACAGGCCGCTGGACTTCAAGCCCGGGACCAACTGGAAGTACAGCAACGGCGGCTACGTCCTGGCCGGGGCGATCATCCAGGCGGTGACGCACAAGCCGTACGGCACCGTACTGCATGAAGAGATCACCGGCCCGCTCCACCTCCGGCACACCGGCTACAGCAGGGGCAATCCGCCCCCCGGGTACGCGAAGGGCTACTTCACGGTCGGATCACCGGCCCCGCCCACCAATGGCTCCCAGGCGTTCTCCGCGACCGGCATCTACGCCACCGTCGACGACATCGCCCGCTGGGACCGCTCGTTCGGGGCCGATCTGGTCGCGCCGCCCGCCACCGTCAGGCTGGCGTTCACCCCGCAGGCCCCGTGTCCCCCCAACGGCTGCCTCACCCTGCCGTCGACCGCGTACGCCTTCGGCTGGGCCGTCGACCGGCTCCACGGGCACCGGCTCCGGTACCACCACGGACTTCTCCAGGGCTACGCGGCGATGAACATGTACCTGCCCGATGACGACATCGAGGTAGTCGTGCTCAGCAACGTCCAGGACACCGACACGTACGGCATCGGCCGCCACCTCGTCACGATGGCCCTCGAGCCCTCGAACGCGGGACGGTCCTCGCGATGACGGGGCGCCTGTGACGGGCAAGCCCGGCGATGGCGTGGTGCCGTTGCCCCCTGAGCGAGGAACCCATTGAAACGACCTGAGGCGCCACCCACCAGGGTGGCGCCTCAGCCGTTCGGCCCCGTCCCTGATTGGTGCCTGTCGGCTTCGGGCCGTGGTTCGGCGTTCAGCTCGTCGGCCTCTTTCTTGACCACCTCCACGGTCTCCTCCTCCAGTACCGCTGTCGCTTCTCGCAGACATGGCCATCTCGCCCGGGTGCTCCACATTGACGCTGGTCAGCGATATCCGTTGTGGTTTTCCGCGATTACTACCGGGACCCGTCACAACTCGTTCAATAGTGGTAGGCGCGGGCCGTCACGCTCCCAAGCCCATTACTCCCGTCCTTTGACAGGTAAACGGTTATCCCTTCGTCGTGGAGGTCGATCCACCCGCCGCCCTCCCCGTAGGGGGCATCCTTCGCGCGCATGGAGTCGGCGTACACAACACCATGGACGGCAACCGCTGGGTGCCGAAGCCGGCGATGAGGGTGTAGGTGGTGTCACGTTTCGGGGCGTCGGCGGCGTCCAGCACCAAGGAGTACTGGCCATGCGACCCGGTGTGCTTGACCTTGGGAACGGTCTTCCGGCCGCCCGGGAAAAGGATCTCGTATGTGAAGTCGTCGGATCCCTCCCAGCTCAGCGTGACCTTTGTTCCGGCGTCCACCACGGCGTTGTCCGCGAGGAAGCTGTGCGGCGCCGGTATCTCCTTTGGCGCGGTCTTCACCAGCGCCACCGCCGCGAAGCTGTTGCTCAGGCGCCCGGTCTTGGTTCTGCTGGCGGCCTCGGTCACCTTCAGCACGGCTAGCCCGGCGGTGGGGGCGACGGTGACGTTCTCCAGCGTCAGCACCATGTAATCGCCGGGGGCGAAAGGGGCTCTGCCGCCAGGGGCGGTGGCCTGGAAGGCGTTGGAGCCCTGTGATCCCGGCTGGACGTTCACCGACGACCGGGTGCCCGCCCACGTGCTGTACTCGCCCTTGGGCTCGATCTTGTCGAAGTCCGAGGTGAGGTCGCCGGCGCCGTTGCCGACGGGCACCTCCACCTTGATCGTGGACCAGAACGCCGCCTGCTGCCCGGTGTTCGTGACGAGCAGGTACACCGTCCCTGTGGACTTGGACTGCCGCCCGGCCTCTGACGCCGCCAGGGGCGCCGGGTCGGTGAGGATGGTGCAGGTCAGCATGGTCAAGGTCGCGACTCCTTCTCTTGGAGGACGGCGCAGGCTGATGACCGGCGCGCCCAGACAGGACCGGACTGGGCGGGACAGGTAGCGTTAGGGATGACACGTCCGAAATCCGCTGCTTGTGACGCACCGCAGAAGATCACTCCTAGATCCAAACGCCAGCATTGGAGCGTGACAAGAGCACTCAGGGACGCCATAACAGGGCGACTCGGCAACGTCCTCAGCGTCTTGACACGCATTCGGGCCATGCGTCACTGCGCCACGATGAGACGGAGCGGCGGCGAGAAAACCTAGGACTCTCCTCTTCGTCCAAGACGGCTACCGCGGCTGTGATCTAGCGTGGACCCGGCAGCTCGCCCCAGTATGAGGAGACGGCACAGTGCGTAACTTGGTCTACACCGGTTTCATGTCGCTCGACGGCGTCGTGGACTCGCCTGGCGGCGGGCCGGGGGAAGAACACCGCAGCGGCGGGTGGGTGTTCAAGGACCTCGAGTTCGTCCCCGAAGCCTGGTCGCTAAAGGGTGAGGAGCTCACCAACACGACGGCGCTGATGTTCGGCCGTCGCAGTTACGAGGCGTTCGCGGCGGTCTGGCCCGGCTCGGAGGACCACGCCGACTACAAGGAACTGCCCAAGTATGTGGTGTCGACCACGCTGTCCGACGACGCCATCGTCGACGGATGGGGGCCGACCACGATCCTGCGCTCGACCGAGGACGTCGCGGCGCTCAAGGAGGGTGAGGGCGGTGCGATCTTCATCCACGGGAGCGCGGAGCTGGCGCGGCGGCTGTCGGACGCAGGGCTGATCGACCAGTACAACCTGCTTGTCTTCCCCGTGCTGCTCGGTGCCGGGAAGAGCCTGTTCGGCCGGGCCGACCGGGACAAGCACATGCTGACGCTGCGGGAATCGGAGAGCTACTCGAACGGGATCCTGAAGCTGGTCTACGACGTCAGGCGCTGATCCAGATCGAGGGCGATCGCGCCGCCGACGCCCTCGCGCAGCTGCCTGGCCCCCGTACGCAACGCCGTGCGCCGCGACGTGGTCAAGCGGAACGTAGTGGAACTGCGCGAGGTCCCCGTGGGACGGGCGGGCAGGCCGTCCAAGGCGCTCACGCTCGACCAGGCCGAAGCGGTGCTCAAGGCGGCCGGGACAGCGACGTGCCGCATGCGCGCCTACGTCGTGGTCTCCCTGCTCACAGGCGCCCGAACGGAAGAGCTGAGGGACCTTCGGTGGAATCACGTCGTGGCATACGACGCCACCCGAAAATCCTGGCAGGCCGTAACCGACGTCAGGCAGTTGGAGACGCAGACACAAATATGCCCCATCCATATGATCATGGGCGGGGCCCGTGCTGGCAAATAATGGTGGTCAGGGGCAGGGTCGAACTGCCGACCTTCCGCTTTTCAGGCGGACGCTCGTACCAACTGAGCTACCTGACCCAGAGCGGTCCTGACGGGACTTGAACCCGCGACCTCCACCTTGACAGGGTGGCGAGCACTCCAAACTGCTCTACAGGACCTTGCGTTTCTTGCTGTTCTTGCCGTTTGCGCTCGTTTAGCTTACCAGCTTTTCGGTGGTCTTCGACCAGCCGTTTTCCGGTGCGCTAACCGCTCGCAGTGCCCCCAACGGGATTCGAACCCGTGCCGCCGCCTTGAAAGGGCGGTGTCCTAGGCCGCTAGACGATGGGGGCTCAGGATTCCCTGTCGCCTTCCGTCGGAGACCTCTGAAGCATAGGGGACGATTGCCCCTGATGCCAAAGTGGCTTACCGGCGGACGGCGATTGTGTGCCAGAGATCGGTCCCGTTGGCGACGGGGCGTTCGATGGCTCCGGGGAAATCATACGTTGTGGGTCGGGCTCCACGTGACGCTGGATGTACACCGACTGCTCCCCCAGCCCGCCTAGCGTGATGTCGTCCCATGCCTGCATGCGCTTCGTCTCCCTGTCGAAGTACAGGACCGAGGCCTGGACCGGCGTGGGCTGGGCGTGTTCGAGGGCGCGCAGGCCGGCGCCGCCGGTCGAGCCCTGGACGAGGAGGCGGGTGCCCGAGGGCAGCATGGACGTCTTGCGGGCGTGGGTGTGGCCGGCGAGGACCATGGGGGCCGCGCCGGAGAAACCCTTGCCGACGTCCGGGTCGTGTACGGCGATCACGTCCGGTTTGTTCACCTTGGCGAGGTGGGAGCGGGCGTACTCGCCGAGCACGGCCGGGTCCGAGTCGGCGGCCACGGACTTGTCCGGGGTGAAGCGGGGGTCGCCCAGGCCGTAGATCTTCAGGCCTGCCACGGTCTCGGTGGTGTCGTCCAGGACCACGGAGTTCTTCTGCTTCTCGACCGCTTTCTGGGTGGTCATCGAGTCGTGGTTGCCGCGTACGTACACGTACGGGACCCCGAGGCGGCCGATCTCGTCCACAAACTTGTTCTCGGCCTTGGTGCCATGGTCGGAAATGTCGCCCGTGTCGATGACCATGTCCACGCTGAACTGGTCCTTGAGGGAGCGGATGACGTTCCAGGCGATGGGGTTGATGTGGATGTCGGAGACGTGCAGGACCCGGATGGTCCTGGGGTTGGCGTCGTAGAGCGGCAGGGTGGACACCGTGTCGTACAGCTTGGAGACGTTCGTGACGAGTTTGGTGAGCTGCGATCGGTACGACTCGAAACGGGTCACGATCGACTCGGCGCTGCCCACGAGCGACGGCGCGGCGGCGACGAGGCCCGAGTAGCGGGGCTCGACGAGAGAGCTGGGACGGAACGTGAGGGCTGCGAGGACCCCCGTGCCCGCCAGCGCCACAGAGGCGGCCAGAAGGCCCAGCAGGGCCACTCTGGGGCGCCTGAAGACCATCAGGACCGCGATGAGCGCCCCCGCCCCCGCGCAGAGGAGCGAGCGGATCACGAGCGCGCGTACGCCGTCGAGGAGGTCGTCCTCGACGAGCCCCGGCAGGCGGTCGGCCAGGCGCGGGTCCTCGATGAGGGACTTGGCGCGTTCCTGGTCGATGTTCTCGAGCGTGATGCGCAGCCGCAGCGGCGCGTCGTGCGTGCGGAACGTGAGCGTGCCGAGCGGGCTGGCGTCCACGATCGTCTCGCCGCTCCAGGCCGGCCGGAGCGACATGCCGGTCTCCACGGGTCCGATCTGGGCTCGTACGGTGCCGCTGAGGAAGATGCCCAGCCAAGCGCCGACCGCGGCCACGAGGAGCACCGCCGCGCCCCTCGCCACCCTGGACCTAATGACTGCCTTTGACCTGTGAACGAACTTCATACGCTTTCTTGCCTACCCGAGGGACGGGGCAGAATGGCAAGTGTGATCGAGGTTTCGCGGGAGAAGTTCGAGGAACTCGTGGCCGAGGCATTGGACACGATCCCCCCGGATCTCACGCGCGCCATGAGCAATGTCGTCGTCACGGTCGTCGATGACCCGCCGGAGCCCCACCTGCTCGGCCTGTACACCGGTGTCCCCCTCACGGAACGCGGCGACTGGTACTCAGGGGTCCTGCCCGACCGCATCGAGATCTACCGCAATCCGATATGCCAGATTTGCGATACGGAGGACGACGTCATCGACGAGGTGCGCATCACGGTCGTCCATGAGGTCGGCCATCACTTCGGCATCGACGACGCTAGACTTCACGAGCTGGGCTGGTAACCCTTTGCTTTTGGTTGGCTTCTTTGGGTTGCGGCTTGCCATAATGATCGGGCACCTTAGGTGACGTAGCGAACACTGTAAGTCAGGCACAGCGGAGTCCAATGGGGGCCATGCGGGCAGGTCGTCCGCCGGGACGGCATCGCCGTGCTGAAGGGCACGCCACATATCGGGAAGTCATCGCACTCAGGGAGTTCAGGGCACTCTGGTACGGGCAGGGCCTTTCCCTCCTTGGCGACCAGCTCGCCCAGGTGGCACTCGCCGTACTCGTCTACGACCGCACGCAATCACCGCTGGCCACGGCGGCCGTGTACGCGCTGACGTACCTGCCGTCGATCATGGGCGGGCCGCTGCTGGCCGGGCTGGCGGACCGGTTCGCGCGCAGGGCCGTGATGCTGGCCTGCGACCTGATCCGGGCGGCGCTGGTGGCCGCGATGGCGGTGCCGGGCATGCCGTTCTGGGCGCTGTGCGCGCTCGTGTTCCTCGTGGTGCTGCTCAGCGCGCCGTTCTCGGCCGCGCGGGCGGCGCTGCTGCCCGAGGTGCTCGAAGGCGACCGGTACGTCATCGGCTCGGCGATCCAGAACATGACGAACCAGGCCGTACAGATGCTCGGTTTCGCGGCGGGCGGAGCGGTCATCGCGACCATGGGCCCCTACCGGGCGCTCGCGCTGGACGCCGCGACGTTCCTCGGCTCCGCGCTGATCCTCGTGTCAGGGGTACGGCGCCGGCCCTCCGCGAGCCACGACGGCTCGAAACCGTCCATGTGGACGATGACCCGGGCGGGAGCCCGGCTCGTGTTCGGGTCGCGGAAGCTGCGGACGCTTGTCCTGTTCGCGTGGTTGTGCGGCTTCTACATCCTGCCTGAGGGCATCGCCGTGCCCTACGCGGCCAAGCTCTCCACGGGGATGCTGTTCGCCACGTGGACGCTGCCGGTTCCGGTGATCACCGGACTGCTGATGGCGGCGATGCCGACCGGGACGGTGCTGGGGGCGTTCCTTTTCAGTAGGTTCGTGCCGCCGCCGCGGCGGCTGCGGCTCATGGGGTGGCTGGCCATGCTGAGCTGCGCGCCGCTCATCGTGACGGCGCTGCGGCCGCCGCTGGAGGTGGTGCTCGCCGCGTGGGTTCTGTCGGGGGTCGGCGGGGCTTACCAGCTTGCGGCCAATGCCGCCTTTGTCCAGCGCGTACCGGCCGAACGTCGCGCCCAGGCGTTCGGCCTCGTGCAGTCGGGGCTGATGGCCGTACAGGGGATCGGGATCTTGGTGGGCGGGTTCGCGGCGGAGAGACTCGGTCCTGAGCCGGTGGTCGCGCTGGCCGGATTCACCGGCCTGATCTGCGCGGCCGTGCTCGCCCTGCTCTGGACCGAGCCTCGCGAACGCGTGCCCGCCACGGCCTGATCACGGCTGCGGCTTCTGCTCGCCGCTCCAGTCCGTCCTGCTGCGGTCCTGCTGCTTGTTGATCAGGTCCTGTACGATGGAGGTGTCGCTGGCCTCTTCGGGCATGAGGAGCCAGCCGATCGCGTACACGCCGACGCCCAGCCCGCCGAACAGCGTGGCGATCGCGAGCGCGATGCGCACCAGGTTGGCGTCGATCCCGACGTACTCGCCGATGCCGGAGCAGACGCCCGCGACGATCCTGCCCTTGTGGGTCCGACGCAGTTTCTTGACGTTGTATTCGCTCATGTCTCAAGACTGCCCGTGGGCCCGGTATTAGCACATCAGGATTCCCCCTGGTAGAACCCTGGTAGCCCCCTATGTGACGAAGGGACCCGCGATGGACGACCTGCTGCGCCTGGACGACCGGCTCGACGCCGACCAGCGGCTGATCCGCGACACGGTCAAGTCGTTCGTCACCGACCGCGTCCTGCCGCAGGTGGGCGACTGGTTCGAGGAGGCGGTCTTCCCGGCGCGCGAGCTCGCGCCCGAGCTCGGCGCCCTCGGGCTGCTGGGCATGCATCTGCAGGGGTACGGCTGCGCCGGGACGGACGCGGTGTCGTACGGGGTGGCGTGCCGCGAGCTCGAGGCCGGCGACTCGGGGCTACGGTCTTTCGTGTCGGTCCAGGGCTCGCTGGCCATGTTCCCCATCTGGCGGTACGGCTCTGACGAGCAGAAGGAGGAGTGGCTGCCGCGGATGGCGGCCGGTTCGGCCATCGGCTGCTTCGGCCTGACGGAGCCGGACCACGGCTCCGACCCCGCCAATATGCGGACTTATGCCAAGAAAGATGGATCCGACTGGATCCTCAACGGCTCCAAGATGTGGATCACCAACGGCTCCATCGCCGACGTCGCCGTGGTCTGGGCGCAGACCGACGAAGGCGTCCGCGGCTTCGTCGTCCCGACCTCCACCCCCGGCTTCTCCGCCCCTGAGATCCACAAGAAGCTGTCCCTTAGGGCCTCGGTCACCTCGTCCCTCTACTTCGACGACGTACGCCTGCCCGCCTCCGCCGCCCTCCCGGGCGTCGTCGGTCTCCGCGGCCCCCTCTCCTGCCTCTCGGAGGCCCGCTTCGGCATCGTCTGGGGCGTCGTGGGCGCCGCCCGCGCCTGCCTGGAGGCCGCGGTGGACTACGCGAAGACCAGGGTCCAGTTCGACAAGCCGATCGGGTCGTTCCAGCTGACGCAGGAGAAGCTCGCCTGGATGTACGTCGGCACCGCCCAGGCCCAGCTCACCGCCCTCCATCTGGGCACCCTGAAGGACGCCGGCCAACTGGAGCCCCGGCAGATCAGCTTCGGCAAGCTGGCCAACGTACGCGCCGCCCTGGACATCGCCCGCCAGGCCCGCTCCATCCTGGGCGGCAACGGGATCACCCTGGAGTACCCTGTGATCAGGCACATGAACAACTTGGAGTCTGTGCTGACGTACGAGGGCACTCAAGAGATCCACACGCTGGTGCTGGGGGAGGCGCTGACGGGTCTGGCCGCTTACCGGTGATTTAGGCGTCGCGGGCAGGGCGGTAATCTCTGTACCCTTGCTGTTGCGAGGGGCGTTAGCTCAATTGGCAGAGCTGCGGACTTTTAATCCGTAGGTTCCGGGTTCGAGCCCCGGGCGCCCTACCACTCCGACCTGGGGTTTCCCGCGATTGTGTAGTCGAGTCGTCCGATCGTGAGTCACGGTGAGACACATGTGAGTCACGTACCAGGGCGAGCGTTGTTCACCTTGCGTGCTGCCTTGAGGACCAGCTGGGCGGTGGCTCGGGCGCTCTCGTGATACAGCTGCGGCAGCACCGACGTGTACGTGTCGGCGGCGAGCACGACGCTGGCATGACCGAGCAAGCCCTGCACCACCCGTAGATCCGCTCCTGCCGCCAGGGCCAGCGTCGCGGCCCCATGTCTCAAATCGTGCAGCCGCACCGAGGGAAGGCCGCTGGCCATGACCAGCTCGTGGAAGCGGTGGGTGAGGTAGTTGGGATCAATTGCCCCGCCGTTCTCGCGGGTGAACATCGGGGTTGACGGCGACCAATCGATGCCCAGTTCATCGCGCTGGACTTGTTCGTGGCGGTACAGAAGCCGGAGAGTGCCGAGGTCCAGAGCGATCCCACGCTGGCTGGAAGCGCTCTTCGGCGGACACGGCAACAGGCCGTGGTCGGTGTGGACAAGCTGGCAGGCAATGGTGAGTTCGCGCCGGTCGGTGTCGAGATCGATCCAGCGCAGGCCGGCCGCCTCGGCGCGCCGCAGACCGCGCAGAGCGATCAGCCACCACAGCGCGAACAGCCGGTCATCGCGGACGAAGGCGAGGAACTCGGTCAGTTGCTCGACGGTCCACACCGCCACAGCGGGGCGCTCGCCGGTGCGCCTCCACGCGGCCACCCGCCGTAGTGTCCAGACCACCGGGTGTACGTGGCGTGGCGACGGTAGGCGTAGTCCGCGAGCCAGGTTGTCACGGATTACGTCTTCCCGGACGGCTTCGTTCAAGGCGGCCTGCCGCGCAACGTCGGCGGTGGGGAAACCGCCACGACGCAGTCGCTACCGCCGTCCGGACACGTCCGTCACCTGGACGGCGAAATACCAGCCGCCATGGGCAGGATCGGCCAGCCGGACACAGCGGTTTCCCAGCCGCTTGCCTGTCACCGCGTCGGCGCAGCCACAACGCCGATACACAACGTGGCGATCTTGAACGCATGTCATCGTCACTTACTCCCTCACTTGGGTCACGTGAGATGACGGCAACAACAGCATCTACGTCCAACGAAGATCAGGTAGATCTCCTAGCCTCGATCTTTCTCGACCTTGAGCCGGTGGTCCATCGCCCCGGCCGAACGCCGCAGACAACAACAGGTCCTGGCCCTGCTCCACCAAGACCCCAACCGCCCCTGACCAGCCCGGGACATCGCCCGCCACCTCCGCGATGTCACCCTCAACACCATGTACCGGCAACTGTCTCGCTGGGCCAGCAGCCAACTCATCCGCAAGATCGGGCCGGGTATCTACACCGCCCGGCCAATCTCTTCAGCACTCTTGCCAACAGCCCAAAAGCCTTAACTACCTGGCCTTGGGCGAGCCCCCACCCGCTGCTACCGGAATCGTCTGCCGTTCCGTCCCGACCGACGACTGACAACCGGTGCGGTGATGGTCACGGGGATGCCTGAGGGAGCCTGGGCGCCCGTGATACGCCTCAGCTCGGCCTCGCCCGAACGGACCTCGCTGGTCTGCGGGACGATACCGGCGTCGGCCATCAAGCGGGTCATGTCACGGCGCTGATTGGGCAGCACCAGGGTGACGACGCTGCCGGACTCGCCGGCGCGGGCGGTGCGGCCGCCGCGGTGCAGGTAGTCCTTGTGGTCGCTCGGCGGGTCGACGTTGACAACGAGGTCCAGGTTGTCGACGTGGATGCCGCGGGCCGCGACGTTGGTCGCCACCAGCACCGTGACGTGGCCGCTCTTGAACTGGGCGAGGGTGCGGGTGCGCTGGGGCTGGGACTTGCCTCCGTGCAGCGCGGCGGCGCGCACTCCGCTGTTCAGCAACTGTTCGGTGAGCCGGTCCACAGCGTGCTTGGTGTCCAGGAACATGATCACCCTGCCGTCGCGAGCAGCGATCTCCAACGTGGTGGCCTGCTTGTCGGCACCCTGGACGTGCAGCACGTGGTGCTCCATCGTGGTGACCGCGCCCGCCGAGGGGTCAACCGAATGGACCACCGGGTCGCTCAGATAGCGGCGGACCAGCAGATCGACGTTGCGGTCCAAAGTGGCGGAGAACAGCATCCGCTGGCCATCTGGGCGCACCTGGTCGAGCAGGTGGGTGATCTGCGGCATGAAGCCCATGTCGGCCATCTGGTCGGCCTCATCCAGCACGGTGATGCCGACCTGGTCCAGGCGGCAGTCGCCGCGCTCGATGAGATCCCTGAGCCGTCCCGGGGTCGCGATGACGACCTCGGCACTGTTGCGCAGCGCATGGGCCTGGCGGCTGATCGACATGCCGCCGACGACCGTGGCCAGCCGCAGCTTCAGTGCTTGGGCGTACGGCGTGAGCGCATCGGTGACCTGCTGGGCCAGTTCCCTGGTGGGGACGAGGATCAGGGCAAGCGGTCGCCGCGATTGTGCCCGCTGTCCGGAGGTGCGGACGAGCAGGGCCAGGCCGAAGGCAAGTGTCTTGCCCGACCCGGTGCGCCCCCGCCCCAGGACGTCCCGGCCGGCCAGGGAGTTCGGCAGCGTGGCCGCCTGGATCGGGAACGGTTCGTTCAAGCCCAGGCCGGTGAGCACCTTCAGCAGTGCGGGCGGCATGCTCAGCTCAGCGAATGTCGCGGCTGCCGGCAGGGCCGGGGTTACGGTGACCGGCAGCGCGAACTCTCTCTGGAGCGCGGCGGGACGCCGCCCGTTGCCGGACCGGCTGGAGGCGCCTGAACGGCCCTGAGCCGGAGAGCTGAATCGGCCGCCCCTGCTTCGGGCGGAGCCGCCCGTACGGGGCGAAGAGTTGCGATCGTGCGCGCGAGTTGCGTGGTTCATGCAGAACCTTCCTCGATGCGGCACGTGTCAGGATCCTCGGCGCGATGAGCGGCACAAGAACAGCTAGCACGAGCCGAAGAAAGACGAGTCGAACCGGCGGAAACAGCCTGGGCTCGTACGTCGAAATGGTCGGCTTTCGCCGGGAAGAACGCGGCTGTGATGCGGCGCCGTAGAACTGGAGCGGGCCTATGCCCGAACCGGAGCCATCGGTGGTGCATCCGGTGTGCGGCGGAAGAACAGACACGCTGTGCTTCTCGGGTTGTGAGGTCATCACGGCACGATGGATGCCACAAAAGCAACGCGCCGGGGACCGCGCCCTGCGGCGCGGGCCCCGGCTACGTGGTGCGCAGTGTCAGGCGGGAACGATGTTCTCGGCCTGCGGGCCCTTCTGGCCCTGCGTGACGTCGAAGGCCACCTTCTGGCCCTCGCGCAGCTCACGGTAGCCGCCGTTGGCGACGATGTTGGAGTAGTGCGCAAAGACGTCGGCGCCGCCGCCGTCCTGCTCGATAAAGCCGAAGCCCTTTTCCGCGTTGAACCACTTCACGGTGCCAGAAGCCATGTTGATCTCCTTCGATGGGTGCAAAGCCGAAATCCGCATCGAACGGATTCCGCGTCGCGGCGATAGGACCACACACCCGGAGATGACCGGAGAACAAAAAATGCACCTGAGGCTACATACCGTCAGGTGCACACAAGTCTTTATGGGTACCACAACTGCAACTGAGTCCAATCTAGCACATGTGCCGTCGTGCTGCGCATGCCCCGCCAACGCCAACATCATCCGCGCGCCATTGCCTGTAGGGCGTCAAAACGCGCACACGTGGGTTGATCTGGGGTTTCACCAGTCGAGCTAGGCGGCTCGGCGGTACTCGTTGATCGCTCCTCCGAGTATGTTGTGGCGTTCGATTCGGCCTTCCATCGCCACCACCACATGCTCATCGTGATCAGGTGGCCGTTGCCTACGAGCCTGATGCGGCCGATGGCCGTGTAGTGATCGACATATTCGTTCAGGACCGAGCGCAGATGACGTTCGCCAAAGATCAGCCCGCGGTCGGTACACTCGGCTCGCACCGTCCGGACCCAGCGCTCGGCAAAGCAGTTCGCCCTCGGGGCCCGCGGCGGCGTCTTCAGCACTGTGATACCCACGGCGGCGAACACCTCATCGAAGGCAACGGTGAACTTGGCATCCCGATCGCGGATGAGAAAGCGGCATGACCCTGCCCGCTCGCCGAGGTCGATCAGGAGATTGCGGGCCTGCTGAGCCGTCCACGCGCCGGTAGGGTGACTGGTCACGCCCAGAACGTGAGCGTGTCGCGTGTGGACCTCCATCACGAACAATACGTACAAGCGCTTCAGCGAGATCGTGTCAACATGGAAAAATCGCAAGCCAGGAGCCCTTTGGCCTGTGCTCGTAAGAAAGTTCGCCAGGATGTGTCGAGATGTCGAGGCGCCGGCCCGAAACGGCGCGAGCGCAGGATGCGCCGCACGGTCGCCTCGCTGACCTGGAAGCCAAGCCGCACCAACTCCCCGTGCACCAGTCGATGGCCCCAGGCCGCGTGAGGCTGAAATAGGTTCACGGTTCTTTCCTGTGGGTGCCAAGAACTCGGCCGCCCTATGCGGCCTGCGCGTATTCGTGGATCAGGCCACCGAGGCGGTCACGCCGGATGACCTCGATATCGTCCTCGACCGAGTCGGGAAGGGCTCGCAGCGGAGCGGCCCGGCCCAGGAAGCGATGCGGGCGATGCTCATTGAAGTGGGCCTCGTACGCAGCCAGCCCGCGCCGTAAATGGCGGGCGTTAACGATGGGGATCCGATCGAGAAGTTCTCGGCGCAGGCCACCGATCCAGCGTTCGGCAAACGCATTGGCCCGCGGAGCGCGAGGCGGACACTTGAGAATGCGAATGCCTGCGGCCGTGAAGACTTCGTCGAACATCGCGGTGAATCCCGATCGCGGATGAGGAACCTGCCCCCTCCACCCTGTCCCCCAGCTCGATCATCAGGTTCCTGGCCTGCTGTGCAACCCACGGCCTGGTCGAATGCCCGGCGACGCCGAGGACGTGCACCCGGCAGGTGCTGATCTCCATGACGACCAGGCAATACAGGCGTCTGAACAGCAAGGTGTCGTAGTGAAAGAAGTCGCACGCCAAGATCCCCTCAGCTTGAGCACGCAGGAACTCATCCCAGGTTGGTCCCGCGCGTCGCGGCGCTGGGTCAACGCCGGTCTTCCTCAAGATCAGCCACGCAGTGGAAGCCCCCACCCAGTAGCCCAGAGCGGCGAGTGCCCCGGCGATCCGCCGCTAACCCCACAGCGGATTCTCCCCGAGCCAGACGAAGTACCAAGGTCCAGATGGTGGCGCGGGGGCGTGCCAGCGCAACAGCATGCCCGGCGTCACGAACAACCGCCGACGACCCGCTGGAGACAGTAGACGCGCCAGCACGCTGATCACCGCCCGATCCGCCCACGACGGCCGAGGGCCTTGCCACGTGCCCACGCAACACCGCGAGCTGGTGGCGCAAGGATTTCCACGTCCTTCGACCTCTGCGAGCGACCCAGCAACACCACCCAACCCACGAGCCGGACGAAGATCAAATAAAGCAACCGCAGCGCCATGGATAGCGATCATGCCCACCAGAACGGAACACCAACCCCCCAGGTCAGCCTCAACGGCCGAGTTTCGGGCACCCACACGCTCACCTACGTGGACGTCAGCGCGGCCACAATATTGACTCATAGTAAACAATTGCCTACCGTGAGTGTTTGACGTGGCGTAAAGCTCTTTCGAGGGGTGCAGCTCATGCTCAGACGAGTCGAATCCGACCGGTGGCAAGAATCACTCGATGTCAACCCCCTTTACAACGGGCTGGTGCCGGAAGGCGGCGTGCCCCGGTTCAAGATGCCGGCCAGCCCGATGAATCCCACAGCGGCCCAGGCGCTCATCCGCGACGAACTCCTGCTCGACGGCAACGCCCGGCTCAACCTGGCCACCTTCTGCACGACCTGGATGGAGCCCCAGGCCCGCGAACTCATCGCCGAAACCCTCGACCGCAACCTCGTCGACCACGACCAGTACCCGCAGACGGCCGACATCGAGGCGCGCTGCGTCAACATGCTCGATCACCTGTGGGGCGACCCGAACGGCTCCAGCGTCGGCTGCTCCACGGGCGGCTCCAGCGAGGCGGCCATGCTCGGCGCGCTGGCGATGAAGTTCCAATGGCGCGAGCGGCGCCGGACGGCCGGGCTGTCCACCGCCAACCCCAACCTCGTGATGGGCACTGCCGTCCACACCTGCTGGCCGAAGTTCTGCCAGTACTGGGACGTCGAGCCGCGCTGGATACCGATCGAGGAGCCGGCCTTCACCTTGAACCCGGCCCGGCTCGGCGAATTCTGTGACGACAACACCATCGGCGTCATCGGTGTGCTCGGCTCCACACAATGCGGCAAGTACGACCCGATCGAGCAGATGTCGGCCGAGCTGGACCGGCTGGAGGCCGAGCGCGGGCTGAGAATACCGCTGCACGTGGACGCGGCAGTGGGCGGCTTCATTACCCCGTTCCTGGAACCCGACAGGGTGTGGGATTTCCGGCTTCCCCGGGTGCAGTCGATCAACACCTCGGGGCACAAGTTCGGTCTGGTGTACCCCGGCGTCGGCTGGATCGTCTGGCAGGAGCCGGACGCACTGCCGCAGGACCTGGTGCTCTCCTGCGACCTGCTCGGCGGCAACATCGACACCTTCACGCTCAACTTCTCCCGCTCCGGCGCCCCGGTCGTCGCGCAGTACTACAACTTCCTGCGGCTCGGCTTCGAGGGCTACCGGGCCGTCCAGCAGACCTGCCGGGACGTGGCGACCTACCTCGGTGAGGAGATCTCGAAACTCCCTGAGCTCTCGCTCATCGCCGACGGCTCGGAACTGCCGGTGCTCGCCGTGCGGACCGCCCCCGGCTACGACGGCTTCACCGTCTTCGACCTGGCCGCCCGGCTGAAGATGCACGGCTGGCAGGCCCCGACGTACTACCTGCCGCCCGACCTGGAGCACATAGCCGTCATCCGCTTCGTCATCCGCAACGGCTTCAGCCAGGACATCGCCGCCAAACTGCTGGCTAACGTGCGCACCGAGGTCGAGTACCTGCGCAACAATCCGGTTCCGCGCCCTCGCCGCGCCGGCGACGAGGCGGCCGCCGAGCAGCCCGGTGTGCCGACGGGAGGGTGACGTCGATGAACGACTTCGCCGCGTCCATCACCTTCGACCAGCTCGGCAGTGACCCCTATCCGATCTTCGCCAGGCTCCGCCGCGAAGCGCCGGTCGTCCTGCTGCCGAAGCTCGACCTGTGGATGGTCACCCGCTGGGATGACGTGCGCCAGGTCCTCAGTGCCTACGAGTCGTACACCAGCGCCTTCCCCTCGCTGGCCACGCAGATATTCGGGGAACGGTCCGTACTCAAGGTTGAGGGCGACGCCCACGCCGATCTGCGAGCCGCCGTTGACACGCGATTCGCCCACGAACGCATCGAACGGGCCACCACAGTCACCCGCGAGGCCGCACGACCGTACGCCACCAAGCTCAGTAGCCAGGACGACCTGATGTCCAGCTACTTCGAACCCGCCGCGAGCACCGCCCTCGCCCATTTCATCGGCCTGCCGGACGTGGACACCGACACGCTCATACGCTGGGCCCGCAACCTCAGCGCCGGAATGAGCAACTTCACGGCGGACCCGGCCGTACACGAACAGGCGGTGGCCACCGCCACCGAGATCCGCCAGACGATCGAGCCCTTCGCCCGGCAGACCACAGACCGGCCCGACAACTCGGTCCTGTCACAGCTGCTCCACAGCGGCTGCCCGGCCGACACCGTCCGATCCGCCGAGAACATCATGCCCACCTTCATCGAGATCCTCTCGGCGTTCCTGGAACCGGCGGCCGGCGCCGGGCTCACGCTGCTCGCGCTGCTCCAGCACCCCACGCAAATGCAGGCCATCCGCGATGACCCGCGCCTTATCCGCAAGGCCGTCCACGAAACGCTGCGCTGGCTATCACCAAACGGCGCGCTCAGCCGCCGCGCGACCAAAGACGTGCTCCTCGCCGGACAGATCATCCCCGCCGGAGCGACCGTCATGGCGGCCATCGCCTCGGCAGGCCGGGACGAGAGCATCTTCACCGACCCAGACACCTTCGACATCAACCGGGACCCCTTCCCCAACCTGGGCCTCGGATACTCCCGCCACGCATGCCTCGCCGCCCCAGTCGTCGGTGCCATCATCACGGCCCTGCTGGACGTGCTACTCGAGCAACACCCACGGCTCTCCCTGGACCCCGAACAGCCGCACAACCTGCACGGCTGGAAATTCCGCGTGCTGACGAACCTGCATGTCCGCATCCGCGATCCGACCCGTGGAAGCTGAGTGCAGAAATTGGCGGTAGCGACCTGCGACCTCTTCGCTTGTCAGCGGTCCGTGATGTGGTGAGCCGGGACATCAAGTACGCCGACAGGGTCACATGGTGTTGAGGTCTACATCGAAGGTGTGTGCGGGATCAGTTCTTGGCTTTCCGGATCGGCGGTCCAGTCGGTGATGGCGCTGTGGCATCGGTGAAGCGGACGGAGAGGTGTTCGCGGCCCGCTCGCACGGCTCCCCGCAGCACTGCGGGGAGCCGCTACTTGCGCGGTGGTCCACTCTCACAAGCCGCCGACCCCAGAGTGGCGGCCTCCGCCGCAGCCCTGGGAGTACCAGGCCGTCCGGCTCGGAGACTGGGTGATGCAGGAGGAAGGCCGTCAACCCGAGATGCCATGGATAGCTCCCACCGCAAGATCATCCTTCTCGGACGCGCACTGGGACTCAGGCGTCGTGAAGGCCGACGTAGCGCAAGGCCGTCTCGACGGTGATGAACAGGTCGCAGATCCTGCGAACGTCGCCGGTGGCTTCGTCGAGGACGCGGCCCTCGACCAGGGTCTGAGCGGAGATGCCGAGTTTGGCGTTGACCCAGAAGGCGCTGACCGATGTGGTCAACACGGCGGTGTCGGTGTTGATGAACAGGTGCGGGTTGGCGGTTCTGGGCCACCGTCGGTGGCGTTCGTCCAGCCAGGCCACCAGCCGGGTGCGGACGGCGGCGGCCAGCGCGATCACCCGGCCGCCGATGCGGACGCCCGTCGACGATGTCGGTGAGCGGCAGGCTTCGCAATTCGCAAGGGCGCAGCGCGTGGAAGGCCAGGAGCGCGGCCAGCACCGCGCGGACCGGCCGCTCGGAGTTGAGCGCCGCCCTGAGCCGGTCGAGGTCGACCGGCAAGGGGATCGCGGGAGGAGCGTGCCTGCCGATAATGCCATCCGCGCAGGTCATCCGGCTTGCACAGCCAACACCAGCGACACCTTGCCGATATCTCGGCCGACCGGCCATGGCATGTACTCGTGCTGCGGCTGCGGCGGCCGGAACCGTCCCAGATGCACTCGTTCGGAACGATCATCGCCTGCCTGTCGGGCACGGGATCAAGCCCTTCTCCGGACAGCAACCATCCAGGAAGTCAGCTCACCAATCGAACGTAAAGTGAGAATGGTCAAGGGATGCCATCCGCCCCACGGTTGCTCGTTGCATGCTCGTCGGCACCTGATATGGCATGGCACCGGACGGCGTTCTTGGGCATTTTGAAAGCGGCATTTGCGGATAGAGTGACACTTTGAGTCATTGCGCGGCACGGCTCGGCATAATTTCTGTCGACTTTTAATCCGTAGGTTCCGGGTTCGAGCCCCCGGGCGCCCTCCCACTCCCACCTGCGGTTCCCGATCATCATGATCCGGAAGTCCGCCTGGTCGCATTTTCACGACGAAGATCCCGAGCAGTGCCACGGCGTCCGGAACGCGGGAGCATCGGCAGCGTTGGTTCGGCGCCACGGCCCATGCGGTCCCGGCAGGCCGCCGCGATGTTCGGGCTTCGGCGCAGCCGCCGCGATGTTCGGGCTTCGGCGCAGCCGCCACGATGTTCGGGCTTCGGCGCAGCCGCCGCGATGGATGCCAGCGAGCTGGAAGCGCTTCGCACCGGATCGTGCGAGCCGGCATGAACGGCGAAATCCCAAGGTCCAACTGATTCACAGAATGATCGTCTGCGCGCTACTCTGCCTCCGGCCTAACGGAAACGGAGACCGTGGATGCCCAAATTAGCCAGGTCCGGTTTTGCCCTGTCCTTAGTGGGGGCCATGGTCGCGGCCACCCTGATCGCCACCGCACCGGCCGCGTCAGCCGCGCCCGCGCGCGGCAACGGGCACCGGATCACCGTCATGGTCCACGGGTTCGACCGCGAGGCCGACATCAGCTGCTCGGGCGCGTGGAACAGCGCCGAGAACCTGCTGAACGCGAATGGTTGGGGCGACGTCGTCACCTTCGGCTACTACAACAAGGCCACCAACTGCGACCTCAGGCTCCAGGGGACCACCGACACGCGCATCCAGGAGGTCGGCCGCCAGTTCGCGTGGACCGTCTACTACCTGTACTCCAGCAAGGACGTGGCCATCGACGTCGTGACGCACTCCATGGGCGGTCTGGTCGCGAAGGCCGCCATCGAAGGCGTCAACAGGTACGGCGTGGGCAAGCCGCCGCCCGACCTGAGCGGGCTGACCGTCGATCCGAACAACCTCGGCGCGACCGTGTGGCCCAGAGACTGGCCCCCATTCCTGTACATCGAGGACATGGTCACGTTCGCCACCCCACACCGGGGCATCGGCAGCGCGGTGGTGACCGCGTGCGCCCTCACCCACGAGCAGTGCAGCGACATGCGTCCGGGCAGCGGCTTCATCAGCTGGCTGGGAAAGCAGCCGCTCTCCCAGATGGGCACGGACTACACCTTCCTCGCCTCGAGTCACGACGACACGGTCAGCGCCGACTCGGCGACCAACAAGCGCACTGCCCACCATTGGGCGCTCTACGACTCGAACGCCGACGGTGGCACGCTGAGTCACACCTCCATCCGGAACACCTCAACCGGCGACTGGCAGGCGTCGTACGGAGGGGAGTTCAGCGAGGAGGGTGCGGGCTCGTATCCCGCCCCGCTGCCGCGGATGCTGGACGGCCTGTACGACCAGCAGGCCCAGTAGCCTGGAACGACGATCGGCACGGCCGAGGGATGCCGACCGGCGAGCCTTCCCGGCCCGGCCGAGGACGATGTCAAGGTCGTCGAGGTGACCGCCTCGGCGGGCTGATCCACGAAGACGCGCACCCTCGGACCCTGGGCGGCGGGCGCCGAGGGCCCGTTCAGCCTCGTCCCGCAGGCCGGGGGTCAGTAGTCGGCGTCCGGCGGGTGGCGGTCAGGTAGGCGACCGCCGCCCCGAAGGCCAGCAGCGCGGTCCAGACGTTGAAGCGCAGCCCCAGGACGAGAGGGGCGGGGTCCACGCGCAGCCACTCGATCCAGGCGCGGCCGGTGGTGTAAGCCGCGGCGTACAGGGCGAACACCCGGCCACGGTCCAGCCGGAAGCGCCGCTCGGCCCAGACGACGAGCCCCGCCACACCCAGGTCCCACAGCGACTCGTAAAGGAAGGCCGGGTGGTAGGTGGCCGTGGATTCCATGCCCGCCGGTCGGTGGGCGGGGTCGATCTCGAGCGCCCAGGGCAGGGTGGTCGGCCTGCCGTACAACTCCTGGTTGAACCAATTGCCCCAGCGGGCGATCGCCTGCCCGAGTGCGATCCCGGGCGCGACGGCGTCGGCGAAGTCGCGCAGCGGGATGCCGCGCCGGCGGCAGGCCAGCCACGCGCCCAGCGCGCCGCCGGCGACGGCGCCCCAGATGCTGATCCCGCCCTCCCAGATCGCGAACGCGCGCAGGGGGTTTTTGCCGGGGCCGAAGTACTGCTGCCAGTCGGTGGCCAGGTGGTAGATCCGCGCCCCGATCAGGCCGAACGGCACGGCCCATGTGGCGATGTCCCCCACCACGCCGCGCTCGCCGCCGCGGGCCGTCCAGCGGCGTTGGGTGACCCAGATGCCGACGGCGACGGCGAGCACCATGAGCAGGGAGTAGGCGCGGATGGGCAGCGGGCCGAGGTACCAGACGGCTTGGGACGGGCTGGGGATGGCTGTCACGCCGTCGAGTCTTGCTCCAGTGCGGCCGCGCGCACATCGAGCGGGACACCGATCGCCGGGTCAGTCGACTGGTTGATGCCGGACCGGCGGGTGGTTGATTATCGTCGGTGCTGTGGAGTCCTGGGAGCGGTCCCGGCGCCGGTGGCAACACGCCTTCTTCGCCTCGTGGCTGGTGCTGACCTCGGCCGGGCCGCTGATGGAGGTGGGTCAGGTCCTGCCGGTGGCGCTCGTGGCCGGGCTGGCCGCCTGGTATGCGGTGTGGTTCGTGCTGCGCACGCCTCCTGCGGGTGAGGTGCCCCTGCCGTACATGGTCGGCGGCGGGCTGCTCTGGCTGGGGCTGATCGCCATCGACTCGTCCTTCCTGGTGGTCTGCCTGAGCGTGCTCGTGCCGTACTGCCTGGACGCGGTGCGCATCGGGCTGGTCGCGGTGCTGTCGTGCGCCGGGGGATGGTTGTGGCACAGCTACCACGAAGGCGGGTCGATCACCTGGACCGAGATCGCCATCACCGCGCTGATCGCGATCAGCGCGGCCGCCTCGGTCGGGTACTTCTATTCGGTGGCCCGGCAGAGCGCCGAGCGCAAGGAGCTGATCGACCAGTTGCAGGCCGCCCAGGAGGCGCGGGCGGCCGCCGAACGGCAGGCGGGCGTGGCCGCCGAGCGGCAGCGGCTGGCTCGCGACATCCACGACAGCCTGACCCAGGGGTTCGCCAGCGTGGTGATGCTGCTGGAGGCGGCGCAGGAGCGGTTGCCGGACGACCGGCACCTGACCCAGGCGTTGCGGGCGGCCAGGGAGAACCTCGTGGAAAGCCGCCGCGTGGTGCGGGCGCTGCGGCCCGGCGAGCTCGACGACGGCGGCCTGCCGGAGGCCCTGCGGCGGCTGTCGGGCCGGCTGTCCGACGAGACCGGGATCGACGCACACACCGTGATCACCGGGGCGCTGCGGCCCCTGGACGCGCACATCCAGGTGGAACTGCTGCGGGTGGCGCAGGAGGCGGTCGCCAACGCCCGCCGCCACGCCCGCGCCGAGCAGGTCACCCTGACCCTGTCGTACATGGAGGACCTGGTCGTGCTGGATGTCCACGACGACGGCGACGGCTTCGATCCCGAGCGGGCCGGCGCCGGCCACGGCCTCCTGATCATGCTTGAGCGGATGGAGCAGCTCGGCGGCACGCTCCTCGTGGAAAGCGCGTCCGGGGAGGGCACCACGATCGTGGCCAGCCTCCCGGCGGTGGCACGATGACCGCGCGAGATGCGGCGGGTGCGGCGGCCGCGCCGGATGCGATGGCCGCGCGAGGCGCGATGACCGAGCCGGGCGCGATCCGGGTCCTGATCGCCGACGACCACCCGGTGGTCCGTGACGGCATCCGGGCGATGCTCGGCACCCAGGACGACCTGGAGGTGGTCGGCGAGGCGGTCTCGGGCTCGGACGCGGTCCGGCTGGCGCGTGACCTGCGGCCGGATGTCACGCTGATGGACCTGCAGATGCCCGAGCTCGACGGCGCCACGGCGATCAGCCGGATCCGCGAGCACGACCCCGCCGCCAGGGTGATCGTCCTGACCACCTATGACACCGACAGCGACATCTCCCGTGCCATCGACGCCGGAGCGATCGGTTACCTGCTCAAGGACACACGCCGCGAGCAGCTGTTCGACGCCGTCAGGGCGGCGGCCCGAGGGGAGAGCGCCCTGTCGCCGGCGATAGCGACCCGGGTGTTGTCGTGGGCGCGCGCCGACGCGCCCGGCGCCCTCAGCGGCCGGGAGATCGAGGTCCTGGGCGCGGTCGCCCAGGGGATGAGCAACAAGGCCATCGCCGCCCACCTGTGCATCAGCGAGGCCACGGTCAAGACCCACCTGCTGCACATCTTCGCCAAGCTCGACGTCGACGACCGCACCGCCGCCGTGACCGTGGCGGCCACGCGGGGGATCATCCGCCTTGGCGGCCAGGAGCGGTCCTAGCCGTAGGGTGCCATGAGCTGAGCGGCGGGCACTCGCGCGAAGCCGGGGTCCCTTCGCGCCCGAGCCGGCCGCCGCAGCCGCTCCTGATGGCCGGACTCCGCACCCCGCCGGCCGTTCGCGAAGGGTTCGGGAACTCGTACGTGGCCGCCTCGGGCAGCTGTGGGGCCGTCCTGGCGAACGCGCGCCCACGTACCGCGTCACAACCGGTCTGAGCTGGCGTTTCTCGCCATCGGACCACCTGTCGAACGGCGCGTGCGCCCGTACGGAAAAGCCTGTCGAACAGGCTGACAACACCGATCTTCTAGCGGACACGTGAGCCGAACCGAAACGTTGGCTTCCGTCACACAGGAATCGCCCAGCACCCCTGACCCAGGAGTAACGATGAAGCTGCCCTCATGCGCCGCCGCCCTCATGGCGGCTGCCCTGTTCGCCTCGCTGACCGGAGTGTCCGAGGCGTCGGCGGCGCAGAAGGCTGACGCTGAGGCCCTTCCGAGCCTGAACATGGAAGCCGCCGTCAAGGCGGCCCAGATCGACCCGCGGCGGCCCGACAGCACGCTGACCCCGGGCGCCAAGGCCAGCGTGCTCCTGGTCGAGCAGGCGCTGCGTGACCGGCACTTTCTCGACGCGAAGTGGGTGGACGGTTACTTCGGCACCACAACGGTCGCCGCCTACGCGAACTACCAGAAGTCGCTCGGCCTCAGCGGTCTCGACGCCAACGGCCTGCCCGGCAAGACGTCGCTCACCAAGCTCGGCAGCGGCCGCTTCAAGGTCACCGACATCATCGACCCGGGCGCCCGGGTGTCCATCGGCGGTTTCGTCGTCAACACCCGCACGCGAAACATGCTGGCGGAGGCCAATCGGCTGCTCGGCCGCGAGCTCAAGCTGGATCAGGGTTCGTACAACCCCGGCGGCGACCCCACGTCCGCGGGCACCCACGACGGCGGCGGCGTCGTCGACATCTCGGTCAAGGGGATGAATTCCGCCACCCGCACCGCGGCCGTCCGCGCGTTGCGCCTTGTCGGCTTCGCCGCATGGCTGCGTAGCCCCCAGCAAGACGACTGGCCGTGGCACATCCACGCCGCCGCCATCAGCGACACGAGCCTGTCCGGCCAGGCCCAGCACCAGATCGGTGACTACTACCTCGGCCTGAACGGACTCGCCGGCCGCGGCCCGGACGACGGCCCGAAGGTGACCATCCGCACCTGGGAGGAGTACCGGCGTCGCTGACTGCTCATCCATCCGAAATCCAGACCCCGCAAACAGAGAAGAGAACAGCATGAGAACGCTCACCAGGATCCTCACCGCGACGACCGCCGCGATGGCGCTCAGCGGAACGGTCCTCGGCACCGCATCGCCCGCCTCGGCCGCAGAGCGCGACGGTGTCTGCGATACCGGCGAGTTCTGCTACTACTTCAACAGCAACAACCAGGGATCGGTCTCGGACTTCACCGGATCGATCGACGACTACGCCACCACCCAGCCCACCTGCTACGACTTCAAGGGCCCCGGCGACGGCAAGGGCAAATGCATCAAGAACGCCGCCGCCTCCGTCTGGAACCGCAGCAGCAAAACCGTCCGCGTCTACTTCAACAGCGGCCACACCGGCGTCTACCAGGACTTCGCCGCAGGCGCCAAGGGCAACCTGAACGCCTCCCTCAAGAACCAGAACGCCTCGCACCAGTTCAGCCCGTCGTCATCACCGTCGCGCAGCAACATGTCGACCTCGCTCTACAAGGCCAGCGCCACGATCACCTGCGGCTTCGACGGTTACACCTCCACCTCCGGCCGGCACGAAGGCATCGACATCGCCCGCGGCATCGGCTCGAATGTTTACAACCTGGTGGCCGGCAAGGTCATCAACGTCGTACGCGGATCCACCGGCAGGGCGGGACTTTCCACGATCGCCGTCTACAACGCCGCAGCGAACAAGACGGTGATCTACCTGCACTCCGCTCCGCTGTCCTCCCTGCGCGTGGGCCAGCAGGTCAGCCGCGGCCAGGTCATCGCCACCGAGTCGTGGCACGGGGTGTCGAGCCGTTCGTCCGCGCACACCCACGTCGAGATGCGTCTCGGACAGCAGACGCGTGCGG
This sequence comes from Nonomuraea sp. JJY05, assembly GCF_043496855.1. NCBI lineage: Bacteria > Bacillati > Actinomycetota > Actinomycetes > Streptosporangiales > Streptosporangiaceae > Nonomuraea > Nonomuraea sp. JJY05. The sequence continues at coordinate 31,622 of NZ_JBIEIS010000036.1, read as the reverse complement.
CCAAGAGCGTCGGCGACCCGCACCTGGAGAACCCGAACCCGACCTCGTTCTGGAACTCCCAGGGCTACAGCATCCGATAACGCTTCGCGGCCACCGACAAGATGAGGAAGACAACTGTGCCTTTACGAACTGTCCGGCTGATCTCGCGGCTGGCCGCGGCGACCGCCGCGATGGCGCTCGGCGGGACGGTCCTCGGCACCGCATCGCCCGCCTCGGCCGCAGAGCGCGACGGCGTCTGCGATACCGGCGAGTTCTGCTACTACTTCAACAGCAACAACCAGGGATCGGTCTCCGACTTCACCGGATCGATCGACGACTACGCCACCACCCAGCCCACCTGCTACGACTTCAAGGGCCCCGGCGACGGCAAGGGCAAATGCATCAAGAACGCCGCCGCCTCCGTCTGGAACCGCAGCAGCAAAACCGTCCGCGTCTACTTCAACAGCGGCCACACCGGTGTCTACCAGGACTTCGCCGCAGGCGCCAAGGGCAACCTGAACTCCACCCTCAAGAACCAGAACGCCTCGCACGAGTTCCTGAGTTCCACGTCGCCGACGCCGACCGGGTGCAAGACCGACGGCACGGACACCAAGCTGCCCACGACGATCCTCGTGTACCGCAAGTCCCTCGATCGCGTGGAGCGGGTGGAGTTCAAGACCTACGTCAAGAACGTCCTGCCCAACGAGTGGGTGTCGAGCTGGCCGAGCGAGTCCCTCAAGGCCGGGGCGATGGCCGTGAAGAACTTCGGCTGGTACTGGGCGCTGCACTCCAACCGCAAGACGGCAGACGGCCGCTGCTTCGACGTCTACGACCACACGTCGAGTCAGGTGTACAAGCCGGGCTCCGCGAAGGCGGTGACGAGCGCCGCGGTGGACGCGACCTGGGGCGCCCGGCTGACGCGCAACGGGAAGATCTTCCGAGCCCAGTACTGCGCCACGACGACGGCGTGCGGAAACTGGGTCGACGGCGACTGGATGTCGCAGAACGGCTCTCGCGATAAGGCCAGAGCGGGCTGGAGCTACTCCAGGATCCTTCAGCACTACTACACAGGGATCGTTCTCAGCTCCTGACTCCCCTGAGACCGTCCCGCTCCGGTTCCCCGGCGTGCCACGCACGTCGGGGAACTAGAGTCCGTCGACGATGATCTGGAAGTTGATCGGCCGGCTTCCGGGGAACGCGACCGCTCCCGAAGCGTCCACCATCTTGAATCGCACGTAGCACAGGCCCGGCTTCTTGGGCGTGGTGATGTCGGTCCGGATGTCGACTGTCTCGCCAGGTTGCGTGTCCTTGATCGGCACGTCGGAGATGGTCTGGCAGTGGTCGGCTTGCTGCGCGAGGTCGAGGCGACGCAGCGAATATCCCTTCCACGGCACCGTCCCGGCGTTCTTGAGCCGCCATACCTTGGTCATGATCTTGCCGGGACCGACGCGCGTGCAGTCGGCAAGCGTGACGTCCTCGATGAACACGGCCGCGTCACCCTTGTGCAACGGCGGGGCCCAAGGCGGGTTGGTCGAACGTACCGGGCAGTCGGCCGGGGACAGCGCGGCAATCGATGGGCTGCCGGTCGGGCTCGGGCCGGGTCCCTCGGGACTGGAGCCGCGATTGACGACCGCCACGACGAGGACCGCCGCCCCCACGATGACAGCCGCTGTCGCGAACGCGGCCGGCAGGGTCAGCCGTAATCGTGCTCCGCTTCCCTGCGCAGGACGCGGAGGCTGCACGTCGCCCGCGAAATCGTCGGACGGTGGCGACGGCATGGGCACGGATGCCGAGATCTTGCCGGCCGACCGGAGCGTTGGTGACCCGAGGGCGAGGTGCACGGTACGAGGCTCAGCGGCGCCTGTGACGGAGGCCGCGAGTCCATCAGGCGCACGGTCCACCGAGGCGTCCACGCGGATCGCGGGATCCCCCGCGCTCGTCGATCTGACCGCCCGGTTCGCTCTCTCCCAGAGTTCGCGGTACGCGGCCGGATCCGCATTACACACCTTGACGAATTCGACGGTGGTCTCCCAACTCGGGAGCCGGTTACCCTTGGTGGCTTCGTGCAACGTGGTGTGAGAAATCGCCCCCGACCGGCCGGACATCTCACGGAAAGGTGGGTTGCCGACTGCGTTGCGTAGCTCACGCAGAGTCGCCGCAAAGTCCTCGATTATCTCCGCCCGTGCACGCCTGTCGTCCACCGTGCGAAGGTAACAGCACCCACGGTCTTCACTCAACCCGAACCGGAATCGGTGCGAAACCAGGCGACATGGGCGCGCAAAAGGCCGCACCGCTCATGCCCGCCGCGTCTTGAAGCGCCGCGCACCAGGCCGAACAGGCCCGCATCCTGGTCGAACGCGGCAAAGGAGACCGATAAAAGCCCTCAGACCTACACCCTCCACCCAATAGTGATGGATATAGACGATTACGCATATGAGTCGAGTCACTACAAAGAGCCGGACACCACGTTGACCGGAACACCCTCCCGGGGTCCGTTACCGTGACCGGAACAGTACGCAACGGAGTGGCTCGGGCCAGGCTTTGAAATCCGGTGTGGCAGGCCCGGGACAATTTCTGCCGGCTTTAATCCGCATAGCTGGACCAGCACCGGAATCGAGATGCAGATCCCAGGGCGGTACGGGCGACGCAGCCGTATTTACCGCGGCTCGGTGCCGTGTCATCATGCGCTCACCGTCTGTCGATGGGAGCGTAGTGATCCGCGACCTACTGACCGTTCTGCGCTGTGCCCGGCTGGCGATCGCCCTTCCCGTCGCGCTCAAGGACGCCGTCGCCTGCGCTCCCGACGCCGTACGCGACTTCGAGCGGGCCGTGGAACCGATCGTCCGCGACGTGCTCCCCGAGCCCGAGCGCGGGGCGATGATCGACTCCCTGCGCGGCACCGCGCTGAGCTTCAACGTCGGCATCCATGCCTACGCCAGGATGGCGGGCCGCACGTGTGACGGTGAGCTGGTCATGCTCGCCGGGTCGGTCGCCCGGCTGTACGACGACATGATCGACAACGGCGGCGACCCCGCGATCGACTCATGGGTGGCGTCCCTGTTCAAAGCCGATGGGCCCGCCGTGCCGAGTGATCATCACCGGCGCCTGCTGGCCGCGCTCTACGCGGAGATCCGCCGCCGTGCCCCCGGCGAGCTCTGGCACACCGCGCTGCTCGAACTCCACGACTACCAGGTGCTCTCCCGCACGCAGCGCGATCCCGCCACCCCGGCGGCGCAGCTCGGCAAGATCACTCGGGGGAAGGGCGGGCTGGCGGGCCTCGTGCTGTTCGGGCTGGTGCATCCGGACATGAGCGTGGTGCAGCGCGACGCGGTGATGGAGGCGGGCGAGGCGCTGCAGCTCCTGGACGACTACCTCGACCAGGAGGCCGACCTGCGCGCCGGCATCGGCACCCCAGTCAACCGGGGCGAGGTGAGCCTGGCCGAGGTGGGCGCCCGGCTGCTGGCCCTGCGGCCTCGGCTGGCAGCCTGCTACGGGGGCGCCGCCGCCCGGCCCTTCGCCGCGACGCTCTTTCTCCTCCTGGCGGCCAACGTGCTCAAACGCCACTGGCGCGAACGTGTCACCAGAACAGACACCCCGCTGGGGCTGCTGCTCGCCGGCGGCGACCACGCCATCCCCCCGAAGAGAGCCTCCTAGATGCGCAGGTTGAAGACGGCGTTCTTCGTCATCCTCCCGCTGGCGTTCGTCCTCCTGGCAGTCGTACGGCTCGCAGTGGGCGGCTGGTCCGACGTCGAGGCGGTCATCGCCGCGGCCGCGCTCGTCGTGGCCTACATCGGCACCCTGCGCGGCGAACGTCCCCAGGACGACAGCTCCGACCTGGCCGACAGGCTGGCCGACCAGGTCATGCAGGCGGCCAGGCGGGAAGCGGGCAACCGCGACGTCCGGGACAGCCGCGGCATCCCGATCCGCTGCGAGTCCGGCGGCGTCCTTCCTGGAACGATCGAGGAACTGGCCGACCACCTCCTCACCATGAAGGGGCCCGTCGTGGTGACGGGAGAGCGGGGCTCGGGCAAGACCACGCTCGGCCTGCTCCTCCCGCTGCGCATGGTCTCGGGACAGCACCGGCCGATCCCGGTCACGCTGCCGCTGTCGTCGTGGGAGCCGCGCCTGGCCCTGCGCGAGTGGGTGGCGCTGCGGCTGGCCGCCGAATACCCGTTCCTGCGGGCCGCTCCCCGCGCGTTGGAACGGCTGATCGGCAGCGGCAGCCTGCTGGCCGTGTTCGACGGCCTGGACGAGGTGCCGCCGGCGCGCCGTGCCGAAGTGGTCAGGGCCATCGACGAGGGCTGGCCCCGCTCGTACGTGCTGACCAGCCGCGTCGAGGCGTTCACCGGCCCCCTCACCCGCAGGCTCGCCGGGACGCCGGTGGTGCGGCTGCTGCCGGTGGATGCCGCGGGGGTCGCCGGATACCTGGAGTCGCGCTGGGGCGACGTGCCCGAGGCCGCCGCGCTGGTCGCCCGGCTGCGCGCGGAGCCCGGGGGGCCGCTGGCCGAGGCCCTCGACACCCCGCTGATGATCTTCCTGGCGGCGCGCACCTGCGAGAGCGGCCACACCCCGCGCATCGACGGCACGGCCGCGCATATCAGGCAGAGCCTGGTCGCCGGGTTCGTGCCGGCCGTCTACCGGCCGGAACCAGAGGCGGATCCACCCTGGAGCCCCGACGAGGCGGCCCGCTACCTTCGGTTCCTGGCCGAGTTCCTGCACCGCAGGGGGACCCGCGACCTGGCCTGGTGGGAGCTGCACCACGCGTTGCCCCGCGCGGTGATCCCCGCCTTCCAGGCCGTGCTCGGGATGGCCCTCTTCGGGCCGCTCTGCGCCGCCGTGGCCGCGCTGTTCGGGCTGGGGGCGGTCGGCTGGTGGTTCGGCCTGGCGATCGGGCTGGCCAGTGGTTTCGCGGTGGCGCTGGCCAGGCAGCACTACCCGCGTGAGGCGCGGCCGAAGCTGCGCAAGACGCTGACCCGGCGCTACTTGCTGCGCCGCCTCGTCCAGGGCCTGGTGTGCGTGGTGCCCGGCATGGTGATCGTCCTGGTGCTGTACGACGGGGTGACCTACGCGCTCACTGACGGCGCGGTGTTCCTGGTCGGCTTCCTGGCCGCCTCCCTTGCCCTGGCTCCCGCCAACGTGGACAAGGCGGGCACGCCCGACGGCTTCCTGCGCAACGACCGGGCGGCCGTGCTGCTGGCCTTCGCCGCGGGCGGCCTGATCGGGCTCGCCATGGGCGCCTATCTCGGCTGGTGGATGGAGACCGGACTGCGGGTCAGGGACCACGTGTGGCTGCTCACCCTCGGCCACTGGCAGCAGACGCTCATCAGCGCCGCCAATGGCGCGGTGCTCGGCGCGGCGGGGTACGGCGTCACGATGATGGCGCCGAGCGCGTGGGGGCGGTTCGTCGACGTCCGGGTATGGTTCGCGGCGCGGCGGGTGCTGCCGCTGCGGCTGATGGCCTTCCTGCGCGACGCCTACAAGCGTGGGGTGCTGCGCCGCACCGGGCCCTACTACCAGTTCAGGCACGAACTCCTGCAGGACCAGGCCGCAGCTCGGCCGGAACCGCCGGGGTCAGGACCACCTGCCCCGCCAGCGACCACACCGTGACCCGGCCGCTCGCGCCGATGACGTAGCTCGCCTCGGGGAAGCGCACCCGGCCGCTGTCCGGCGCGAAGCGCGCGTACCGGATCTCCAGCTCCGCGCGCCTGCGGCGGACCCGTTCGACCGCGACGCGCCCGCCCGCCGCGGGCCGGTAGCCGAACTCCAGCACCACCTCCTCGTCAGGCGCGGCGCGCGTCAGCGTCTCCACGTCGCCCGGCCTGGTCAGGTCGCAGACCCGGCCGCCGACCGTACAGCGCAGGATGTCGAAGCCGTGCCCGCGCAGCACCCGCGTCTGCGCGGCCAGCCAGGCCGGCTCGAACCGGCGCTGGGCGCGCGCCAGCAGGCGCAGCATCACGACCCGCGCCACCACGTACGCCGCGGTCAGCCAGGTGGCGGCGGAGAAGAGCGGATGCGGTGCGAAGGTCGCCGCCAGCGCCAGCGCGGCGGTGACCACCGCCCAGCCGAACGTCGCCGCGGGGGCGCGCTCCGGCGACGGCCCCGCCAGGGCCCGGCGAACCAGCAGCGGCAACCCGCGCAGCGGCACGAGCGGGACCGGCAGGTCGGGGCGGGAGTGTTCGGGCCCGTAGGTGACCGGCATCTTGCCAGTATCACCTGAGACGCCGCCTGGCGTTACTGACGCCGTGGACGTCTCCTCGGGCGAACCGCGGTGGTGTTTCCGGGCCGGCGGTGAGGAGCGGGTGGCCGGCAGGGCCGCGACCTCCGGATGCCGCGGCCCCTCTTCGCCTCAGATGATCGTGCCGGTCAGCCGAACGGCTGGTTGTCCAGCGTGTTCACCTTCACGGCGGTGATCTTCACCTGCCTCATCAGCACCTGGGGCGCGCCCGCCGGCTTGGTGCAGGCGAAGCTGAGCGGTCCCGTGCTGGGGTAGTTGTGCACGACGTTGAGGAAGATGCTGTGCCTGCTGTGCGGCGCCAGCGTCACCTCGGTGATGTCGCCGTCCGAGTTGGGGCCCGTACCGATCGTGCAGAGGTAGTTGATCGCCGAGGCGCCCGTGTTCTCGGCGTACAGCTTCGCGGTGATCGTGTACGCGCCCGTCCCCAGCAACCCGCTGAAGCCGGGGCTGAGGGAGTTGGAATGGACGATCTCGTTGTCCCACCGGCTGATCACCTCCGGTGGCACCGCCTCGGCCGAGTTGACGTTCCCCGCCAGCAGCGCGCCCGCGGCCACGACGGCGGCCAGCGCGGACAGGCGCAGGCTTCGGCGGCGTGATGGGACGGTTGAGGGCTTGGTCATGTGAGTTTCTCCTGGTGTGAGCCGTTCCCGCTCGCGCGGACGCGCGAGGGGCCGCACGCTGTCGCCGGCCGAGGCGGCGGTCACCGGCTCGCGTGCACCCCGGAAACGTAGCCCTCGCGCTTTCGCAGGACCGCGCAAAAATAGCCGCGCCGGCCGTGCCGGTCGTCATCGCGCTCGTGCGAGCGGACTCTCGGTGCTCTGCCGGCGCTCTGGCGGCCAGGCAAAGTGCCCTGCGCTGCAGCCGGGAGACGTCAAAGCTATGGTCGTGATCATGTGGATTGACAAGGTGACCGAGATACTGATCGACGCCGCCGAGATCGCGATCCAGCCCCGGTTCCGGGCGCTGGCCGACGGAGAGGTCGCCGAGAAGTCGCCCGGCGAGGTGGTCACCGTGGCCGACCGTGAGGCCGAGGAGCTGATCAGCCGTCGCCTCCTCGGCGTGGTGGATGCCCCGGTCGTCGGTGAGGAGGCGGCCGCCGGTGATCCTCGGCTATTGACGACCCTCCGTGAGGCACCGGCGGCCTGGCTGGTCGATCCGCTGGACGGGACCTCCAACTTCGTTGCCGGGCGCTCCGAGTACGCGGTGATGGCGGCGCTCGTCCGCGATGGTGAGACAGTGGCGGCGTGGATCGTGCGGCCGGCCGAAGGCCGCGTCTATGTGTCCGAGCGCGGGTCGGGGACCTGGCGTGACGGGGTACGGGTGCGCAGGGAGCCCGCTCCCGCCGATCCGGCGGCGCTACGCGGGGCCGCGCTCACCAGGTTCCTCGATCCACCGGCAAGGGCACGGGTCGAGGCCGCGACGCCTCGCTTCGCCGCCCTGGGGCCGGGCACCGGCTGCGCGGGCGTGGATTATCCCCGGCTGCTGGACGGCGAGCAGGACTTCGTCCTGTTCCAGCGGACCCTGCCCTGGGATCACGCCCCCGGCGTTCTTCTGCTGAGCGAGGCGGGCGGTGTGGCACGCCGCCCGGACGGCGACCCTTATCGGCCGGCTGACCCGCGCCCGGGGTTGCTCAACGCGGCGGACATGAACTGCTGGAACACCGTGCGCCCGCTCCTGCTGGGCTGATCTCACGCGATCCTCCGTGCGCGCGACGTGGTCTCACGTGCTCGGGAAGTGACGCAACGTGGCCTCGATCCAGCCGTACGCGATCCCGGGCTCCGCCGGCCAGGGCCTGTCCTCGATGATCGACACCAGCTCCCACAGCCTGGCCGCCCGCGGGTCGTGTTCGTCGAACGTGCGCCGCAGCTCCTCGCGGCTCTGCCCCATCACCGCCAGGATCCGATCGAGAATCGGCTCGGATTCGGGTGAGCCCGGCTCGATGCCCGCCCGCGAAGCGGTCAGCGCCTCCCGCATGATCTGGGCGTTGATCTCGTTCCAGGCGTCGAAATCCCGGTCCTGCTCCCAGAAGCCGGCGCTCTGCCGGCGCAGGCTCTCGCGGTAGTCCTCGTCGGCGAGCAGCTCGGCCAGCTCCAGCCATGCGTCGAGCTGGGCGACGGTCGGCTCCTCGGGAAGTTCGGGGAGCATGCAGTCGCGCATGTTGGTCAGCCACTCGTGCCGAGGCTCGATGTCGCCGCCGACCTCGTCCACGAACTCGTCCAGCAGGATCTCCATCTCGGCCGTGCCGAGCCGGCCGAGGGCGTGGAGCCTGCTCAGATCCTCCTCGGCGGGATCGCCGTCCCGGGCGAGGGTCGCCCTGAGCACCGCTCTGGTCCGCTGGAGCGACTTGAGCTGGGTCTCGACCGCCTTGAGGTGGAGATCGAGCACGTCCCTCAGCCGGCGGTCGCCGAGCGAGCGGATCGTGGCCAGGTCGACCCCGATCTCCCTGAGCGTGCGGATCAGCTCCAGCCGGGCGCGGTCCTCATCGCCGTAGAGCCGGTAGCCGGAGGGAGTGCGCTCGCGCTCGGGCAGCACGCCCGCGTCCGAGTAGAAGCGGATCGTCTTCACGGGCAGGCCGGTCAGCTTGGCCAGGCGGCCGATCGTGTAGCTCATAATTCCCTTGAGTCTCCAGTAACTGGAGACTTTAGCGTAGCCGACATGGCGAAGCAGAAGATAGCCAGGGTCGTCACCCTGCACATTCAGGCCGGTGAGGCGGGCCCGGCGAACGTCGGCAAGGACCTCGGCCCCCTCGGCATCAACCTCATGGAGTTCTGCCGGCAGTACAACGCGCAGACCCAGGACCGGCGCGGGTTCGTGATCCCCGCGGTCATCACCGTGTACGAGGACAGGTCGTTCGAGGTCGTCACCAAGCAGCCGACCACCGCCTCGCTGATCCGCCGAGTCGCCGGGCTCGACGGCGGCAGCCCGCGCCCTGGCCACCAGAGCGGCGGCTGGATCACCCGCGCCCAGCTCCGCGAGGTCGCCCAGGCCAAGCTCCCCGACCTCAACACCGCCGACCTGGATCAGGCCGAGAAGATCGTCGCGGGCACGGCCCGCTCCATGGGCCTCACCGTCCGCGACTAAAACCCGGTGCGGCGGAGCTTGTCCGCCCAGATCATGATGGGCATGAGGGTCTGCGTTTTCTGCGAGATCATCGCCGGGCGCGCCGAGGCCAGCGTGGTTCACGAGGACGAGAGCGTGGTGGCCGTCCTGGACCACAAGCCGGCCACGGTCGGCCATGTGCTGGTGATCCCGCGCGTACACGTGGTCGGGCTGGCGGAGGCCGACGACGCGCTCGGCACGGCGATCTGGCGCGCCGCGCGGCGCGTGTCGGGCGCGCTACGGGCGTCGGGGCTGCGCTGCGACGGGGTGCGCCTCTCCCTGGCCGACGGGGAAGCCGCCGGTCAGGACGTCTTCCATCTGCACCTGCACGTGGTGCCGCGCTTCCCGGGAGACGGCGTCGTGGTCACCGCCGACTGGAAGAAGCGGTCGCGCGAGCTTCTCGACCAGGACGCGGCGCTGATCCGGGAAGCCCTTGCGTGAGCTGCCGGGCTCGGCGAGCTCGTCGCGGATGTCTCCGGCGACACTCCCATCAAGAAATATATTTCGATAATCGCCTGTTTTGATCATTTCCATCTTTTTCTCCAAGTCGATCCCCGTGTGAGTTATCCCGCCATCGAGCGGGTACCTCAAGTTCGCACCATCAGGGGGATGTGGCATTAAGTCCGATTCTTCCGAATCCGACCTATAGGGGGAAAACAGGTGATTAATCACCGAAGCACCAGGAGCGCGCTGGCCTTTGCTCTGGCAGCGGCGGCGGCCAGTGGATTCGCGACTCTTACGTTCACGGCGTCGGCGAGCGCCACGGCCGTCACCAGCGTTCACAGCGTGGTGGACACCAAGGCGGCGACCACGATCAATCTCGCCACCGATCCGAGGTCGGACAAGGAAGACAGGCCGACCCGCGCGATCGACTCGGCCTTCCAGGGCGACCCGGAGGACCCCAAGAGGCAGCCGGTCAAGTTCGTGGGGGTCATCCGCGACGACAGGGTCGCGATCAGGGACCCGCGGACGATGCCGCAGTGGCATGACCTGACCTCGCTGCTGCCGCGCGACTTCGGCCGCCTGGTCGACATCACGCTGGCCGCGCCCGACGAAGGCGACACCGTGCACATCACCGTGCTGAACGAGCGCGGCAAGGTGGCCCAGAGCAGGTGCACGGTCTTCCCGACGCCGGGCACGAAGGGGACGCCGGAGTGGCCTGACAATTGCACCGACTTCATCGACCTCACGCGTAGGTGAGTCGCCCGATCCGCCGATGATGAATGCCGTGCCCGGGAAGCTTTCCGGGCACGGCATTCATCGCACACTTTTTGCTACATCTTTGTGACCGTACGGCACACCCGATTAGCCAATTGCACGTTTTGTCACCCCACCGACCGCACCATTATTGGGCGATTTATGCGCAGAAAGCGCGCTATAGCGTTACTCGAGGCTTGGCCTGGACGAAAGCGCCGCAGGCGCTGCAGAGTCGTCTGTGTAATGCAACGAGCGAGCCGAAAGGAAATCGCATGAAGCGCTACGAGAAGCCCCGTCTTCTGGCGGCCGGATCCTTCCGCAAGGTCACGGGCCTCCTGGCACGGCACGGCAACGACCGCTTGATCTTCAGCAAGAACTGAGATCATGCCCGACGGCGGCATGCTGAGCCGGCCGCACCACGGCGAGGCGTACTTCGTGGTCCTCCCTGACCACGAGGCCGCGCCCGCCGTGGCGGCGGCCCTGCGTACGGCGACTGCCCGCACCATCACCCACGCCTCCGGACGTCCCTGGCTGGTCGGCCACTGGTCCGACGAGGAGCTGACGGTGGCCACGGCGGGCGCCACCAGGCTGGCCCTGATCGGCCGCTGCGCGATCGACGCCGAACGGCTGGCCACGGAGGCGAGCCGGCTGCGTGACCCGGCCCACCTCGACCGGCTGGCCCGGACCGTGCCCGGCAGCTTCCACCTCGTCGCCGCGCTGGACGGCCGGTTACGCGTCCAGGGCACCGCGTCCGGACTCCGGCTGACCTTCCACGCGCGTGTGAACGGCCTCACCGTCGCCTCCGACCGCGCCGACGTCCTGGCCACCGCCACGGGCGCCGGGCTCGACGTGCGGCGCCTGGCCGTACGGCTGCTGTGGCCCGTGCCCCACCCCCTGCCGCACCTCCTCCTCTGGCCGTCCGTGACCGCCGTCGAACCCGGCCACCACCTGACCGTCGGGCCGGACGGGGTGACCGCGGAACACCGCCGCTGGTGGACGCATCCCGAGCCCGTCCGTACGCTGTCCGACGCCGCCGAGGACATCCGGCGGACGCTCGACGACGCGGTCGGCGTGCGCACCAAGGCGGGCGGCACGGTGAGTTTCGACCTGTCCGGAGGGTTGGACTCCACGTCGCTGTGCTTCCTGGGCGCCGCCCGGCAGGAGGCGCAGGTCATCGCCGCCACCTGGCCGGGCCGCGACCTGGCCGACGACGACCTGCCGTGGGCCCGCCGCGCGGCGGCACACCCGCGCGGCGTCGAGCATGTGGTTTGGCCGGCAGAGGAGTCCCCACTGGTCTACGAGGACCTGCTGAGAGTCGACGACACGCTGGACGAGCCCACCATCGGCGTCATGGACCGCGCCAGGGTGCTGGCGCACCTGCCCCGCCTGGCCGCCAGGGGCAGCCGGCTGCACGTGACCGGCATCGGCGGCGATCACGTGGCCTGGTGCTCGGAGGCGAGCTACCACCGGCTGCTGCTCAGGCGGCCGATGCTGGCGATCGAGCGGCTACGCGGTTTTCGCGCGCTGTTCCACTGGCCGTACGGGCCGATGTTCCGGACGCTGGCCGACCGCCGTTCCTACCGCCGCTGGCTGACCGGCTCGCTCGCCGACCTGCGCGCCCCGCTGGCGCCGCCGGTGGCCGGCGCGCTGGGCTGGGGATCGCCACCCCGGCTCTTCCCGTGGATCACGCAGGACGCGGGTCACATGGCCGCCGAGGTGCTCGCCGAGACCGCCCCGTACGCCGAACCGCTGGGAGCCGACCGGGGACAGCACGCCGACCTGCACGCCATCCACGACACCTGCCGGATCATCCGCCAGTGGGATCAGATGAGCGTCCGCGCGGGCCTGCCGATGACCTCCCCCTTCCTCGACGACCGGGTGATCGAGGCCTGCCTGTCGGTACGCCCGCAGGACCGGGTGACGCCGTGGCGCTACAAGCCCCTTCTGGCTGCCGCGATGCGCGGCGTCGTGCCCGAGGACTGCCTGCGGCGGACCAGCAAGGCGGAGGCCTCGCTCGACGCCGCCGAAGGGCTGCGTCGCCACGGCCCCGACGTGCAGGCGCTCTGGGCGGACTCCCGGCTGGCCCGGCTCGGGCTGGTGGACACCGCCCTGCTCAAGGACCTCACCGCGCACCCCGACACGCCGGGCCTGCGGGAGGCGATCCTGTACTCGACCATCGGCTGCGAGGTCTGGCTGCGGACCCTGGAGCCGTTCGACAAGGAGGACGGCCGATGAGCCTGCGGCTGAGCGCCGACGTGTCCACCGCCGACACCGACTACGGCATCGTGCTTCTCAACCAGCGCAACGGCGAATTCTGGCAGCTCAACCCGAGCGGCGCGCTGGCGGTGCGCCGGCTGCTGGACGGTGACACCCCGGAGCAGGCGGCCACGGCCTTGGCGGCGGAGTTCGAGGTCGGGCACGAGGACGCCCTGATGGACGTGCTGGCGCTGCTGGAGCAGCTGCGGGCGGCCGGGTTGGTGGCTCCGTGACCGTTCCGAGCGCGCTGGAGCGGCCGCAGGGGATTCCGTGGCGGGCCAGGCTGGCGGCGCGGATCGCGGTGGGAGCGGCGTTCTCGCTGGCCGTGCTGCCGCCCCGGCGGCTGCGTACCGTGCTCGCCCTGCTGAGCCGGCGCGCGAGGCCCGCCACGTACGCCCAGGCCAAGGACGCCAAGGACGCGGTGCTCGCGGTGAGCCTCGCCTGCCTGGGCGTGCACGGCTGCCTTCCCCGGTCGCTGGCCACCGCGCTGCTGTGCCGGATGCGGGGCTCGTGGCCGACCTGGTGCACGGGCGTCCGGGTACGACCCCCGTTCGGGGCACACGCCTGGGTCGAGGCGGAGGGCAGGGCGGTGGACGAGCCCACGCCGGAGGGGTATCTCGCTCCCTTGATCACGGTCGCCCCGCGCCGGGGACATCAGGAGCCGCGTGGGACCACCAGGCCGGATTCGTAGGCGAAGACCACGAGCTGGGCGCGGTCGCGGGCATCGAGCTTCGTCATGGCCCGGTTGATGTGCGTCTTCGCGGTCAGTGAGCTGATCGCCATGCGGCCCGGCACCGGTTCGCCCCGCTTGCGGGCCACGTGGACGGTGACCTCGGCCTGCACCTTGATGATCGAGATCGGTCATCGCGGCGCCGCGAGCTGCTGAGCCGGTCCCCGCGCCCCACCGCGATCTTCGCGGGCTCCGACGAGTCGGCGCTCGGCGTCCTGACCGCGCTCCACGAAGCCGGCCTCTCCGTCCCGGACGGCGTCTCCGTCGCCGGCTACGACAACACCCGGCTGGCCGCCCATCCCAACATCGCGCTGACCACCGTCAACCAGGACGGGGCCGTCATGGGCCGCACGGCGGGACGGCTGCTGCTCGAACGCGTCGAAGGCCGCACGACCGCGGTGCACTTCTCCGTCACGCCGAGCCTGGTCGTGCGCCGCTCCACCGCGCCTCCCGGCGGACCGGGCGCCTGGCGGCCTACGAGCAGGCGACGCCGGTCGGGCCGGCCGTGGACGGGCCGTTGGCCTGGAAGCCGAAGGTGGCCGTCGCGCCCGCCGCGAGGCTCGCGGCCCAGCTCGGCGCCTTGACCGTCCAGCTGCTGCCCGACGTCGTGATGGTGGAGCCCCAGGCGTTGACCAGGGTGACGCCGGACGGCGCGGTCCACGTGATCGTCCAGTTGTTCCAGGGCGTGGTGCCCGTGTTCTTCACCGTGACGTTGGCCGTGAAGCCACCCTGCCAGGCGCTGGCGACCTGGTGGTTCACGCTGCAGGAGACACCGGTGCCGCCCGTGGGCGTGACAGTGGGGGTCACGGTCGGGGTCACGGTGGGGGTCACCGTCGGGGTCACCGTGGGCGTGGAGGTCGGGCCCTGTGAGGTGGTGTAGCTGATCTTCGTGTACGGCGAGCCGCACGGGTTGCAGGCCGACGGCAGCGAGAAGCTGTACACCCGACCGCCGTTGATCAGCGTGTCCGTGGCGTCCCGCACCCGGATCTGGAACTGGCTCGCGCCCGACGTGATCCCGCCGATGACGTAGGACTGGCCCATGTCACTGTTCATCTGGGCCGTCTGCCACGTGCCGTTGGCGTAGTACTCGACGCCGTGGATGCCGTTGGCCAGGTGCGAGACGGAGATGGCCGGCCACCAGACCTGGGCGCCCTGCAGGAACCCGAGGTTGATGTCGCCGCTGTAGTTGGGCGCGGGGACGAACGACCAGGTGACGTGCCGGTTGTTCCAGTGGTTGGGGTACATGTCCCCGATCGCGGAGCCGTTCTTCACGAACCGGTTGAGCGAGTCCTTGGACAGGTCCAGGTGGTAGGGGTCGTCGCGGCACCAGCCGTTGGCGTCGCCGCAGCTGTCGGCGACGAGCATGGTCAGCTTCGCGCCGTTGTAGGCGTCGGAGACCCAGGAACCGTTGCGGCAGAACGCCTGGTTCGGCGCGCCGTCGTTGGTGCCCGTGCAGTAGTCACTGATCTCGACCTGGACGTAGCGGCCGCAGTTGAGGCCGTTGTTCCACAACCCGGCCTTGCTGAGGTTGGGTCCCGTCAGCGGCCGGGGGTAGAAGGCGTAGTCGCCGGGGGTGCTGTAGACGTTGAGCGCGACGAAGTCCTGTGAGTCGAGGTTCGCCTGGGGCATCCCGCAGCCGCCGTACGGCGAGCCGAGTCCGTCGAAGTAGGTGGCGTTGCCGGTCACCGGGCCGGGCGGGTCGCTGACCGCGCCGGCGGACTGCTCCGTCAAGGACACGAAGGCGCACAGCACGACCAGGAAACCTGGAAGCAGGACGGCAAGCAACCGGCGACGAAAGTGGCTCATCAGACTCCCAACCCAGGAAGGCTCGGATCGACTCTTTCCGCGGAGCCACCGTCCGGTCAAGGGCGGGCGATCGCGACCTGGGCGAACACGCCGGAGAGCCTGTAACTTTCATCGCGCGCTAGGCCACCGCGCCGTCCACGAGCTGCTGGACCCGCGCGGGGATGTAGATGCCGTCGACCAGCAGCTGCGCCAGGCCGAGCACGCCCGCGTGCGGGTCGAGGTCGCTGCGATCTGCAGGTTGCGGGTGGCCAGCGGGAGCGAGCGCCGGTAGACGATCTCGCGCATGCCGGCGAAGAGCTGCTCGTCAGTGTGGGCGAGCTGCCCGCCGATGGCGATGACGCGCGGGTTGAACAGGTTGACCGTGTCGGCGATCGCGTGACCATGCCGAGTTCGGGGGGCCGGGATGAGCTCCAACGTCGTCGAGCTGGAGGCGGTGACGGGCGAGGGCGAGATCCTCACGTGCTCGGCGAGCGCTCATGCCGAGCTCTTCGACGCCGTGCGCGGCGGGCTCAGCCAGTACGGGATCATCACGCGGGCACCTGGCACGATCCTCACCCCTGGCTGCACTCCTTCGTCCCGGACGCGGCCGTCGACGGGATGGTCCCGGAGCTTCTCGCCGACGTGGCCCAGGAGGGCCTGGGCGAGTTCGGGCGCATCCTGCTCCACCCCATCCGCCCCGGCCGTGCGAGCACGCCGCTGGTGCGCCTGCCGGAGGGGGAGTTCGCCTTCCTCTGCAGCCTCGTGTGCCTTCCCGCCGCCGATCCCGTGCTGGTGGACCGGCTGGTCAAGACCAACCGTGCGGTGTACGACCGCATCCGCGCCATCGGCGGCCACCTGTATCCGGTCAGCGCGGTCGCGCTCACCCAGGCCGGCTGGAAGGACCACTACGGCCCGTTGTGGCCTGCCGTCGAGGACGCCAAGGCCCGCTTCGACCCCCGCCACCTGCTCACTCCCGGGCAAGGGATGTTCTCCGAATAAATCTTGAAAAAACTTCTGCGCGCGTGTCGAAAACGCCTCGCCTCGTTCGCAGCGTCTCCAGAGGGCCGGATGGACCGGCCCCGCCGACGCGAGGTTGACGACCATGACCCAGCCGCTTGCCCACTCCCCCGCCCGCCCGATCTCCGCCCAGCGCCTGCTCCTCGGCTGCGGCGTCGTCGCCGGTCCGTTCTACGTGATCGTCGCCCTCGCCCAGGCGTTCACCCGGCAGGGCTTCGACCTGACCCGCCACCCGTGGAGCTTCCTGGCCAACGGCGAGCTCGGCTGGATCCAGACCGCCAACTTCGTCCTCACCGCCCTGGCCACCATCGCCGCCGCCGTCGGCCTGCGCCGGGCACTGGCGCCCGGCCGGGGAGCCCGGTGGGCGCCGATCCTGGTCGGCGCGTTCGGCGCCAGCATGATCGGCGCCGCGATCTTCCCCGCCGACCCCGCGATGGGTTTCCCCGCCGGAACCCCCGAAGGCCCGGGCGCCGTCACCACCTCGGGGATCCTGCACCTGGCCGTGGGCGGCGTCGGGTTCCTGTGCATGGCCGCGGCCTGCTACGTCGTCGCCTCCCGGCAGGCCCGCGAGGGCCGCAAGAGCTGGGCCCTGTACTCCCGCCTCACCGGCACGCTGTTCCTCGGCTCTTTCGTCGGCATCGCCAGCGGCGGCGGCGTCGCCTGGGCCAACCTGCTGTTCGTCGCCGGCATCGTGGCGATCTGGAGCTGGCTGTCGCTACTGTCGCTGAACCTGTCCCGCGCCTGACACCATCCATAGAGAAAGGAAATTTCACCATGCGCTACCTGGTCACCCTCAGACTCACCTCCCGGCCCGACGGGCCGCCGCCGGCCGAACTCATGGAGGCCATCTTCAAGCTCGGCCAGGAGGCCACCGAGGCCGGGGCCCTGCTCGACAACAGCGGCCTGGCCCCCAGCTCCGAGGGGGCGCGGGTCGAGGTGAGCGGGGGTCGGCTGACCGTCAGCGACGGCCCGTTCGCCGAGGCCAAGGAGCTGATCAGCTACGCCCTGTACGAGGTCAGGAGCAAGGAGGAGGTTGTGGAATGGACCAGCCGCTTCCTCAAGCTGCACCGTGACCTGTGGCCGGGATGGGAGGGCGAATCGGACGTGCTGCGGCTGTTCACGCCCGAGGACTTCGCCCCGCCGGCCTGACCCTGCGCCGCACCGGCCGCGGACGTGGTCAGCGGCCGGATGCTGTATGCAGGAGACATGACGGTAGCCGATTCGCACCGGGCGGTGGAGGCGGTGTGGCGGATCGAGTCCGCCCGGGTCATCGCCGCCCTGGCCCGCATGGTCAACGACATCGGGCTGGCCGAGGAGCTGGCGCAGGACGCGCTGGTGGCCGCGCTCGAGGAGTGGCCGCGTAAGGGCGTACCCGACAATCCGGGCGCCTGGTTGACGCTCACCGCCAAGCATCGGGCCCTCGACCAGTTCCGCCGCCGCGACACCTACCAGCGCAAGCTGCAGGAGGTCGGCCGGGACATGGAGCTGCGCCAGGAGACGGCGGAGGCCGAGCTCGACGAGGCCCTCGACGACCACATCGGCGACGACCTGCTCCGCCTGATCTTCACCGCCTGCCATCCCGCGCTGCCCGCCGAAAGCCGGCTCGCGCTCACCCTTCGCCTGCTCGGCGGCCTGTCCACCGCCGAGATCGCCCGCGCCTTCCTCGTTCCCGAACCCACGGTCGGGCAGCGCATCTCGCGGGCCAAGCGCACCCTCGCCGACAGGAAGATCCCGATCGAGCTGCCACCGCCGGCCGAGCTGCCGGCACGGCTGGGTTCCCTCCTGGAGGTCATCTACCTGATCTTCAACGAGGGGTACGCGGCGACCGCCGGCGACGACTGGATCCGCCCGTCGCTGTGCCAGGAGGCCATGCGCCTCGGCCGCGTCCTGGTCGGGCTCATGCCCGCGGAACCCGAGGTGCACGGCCTGCTCGCGCTCATGGAGATCCAGGCCTCGCGCATCCCGGCCAGGACAGCCCGCGACGGCTCCCCCATCCTCCTGCTCGACCAGGACCGCAGCCGCTGGGACCGGCTCCTCGTCCGCCGCGGCCTGGACGCGCTGCGCCGCGCCGAGGAGCTGGGCACGCTCGGGCCTTACGGGTTGCAGGCGGCCATCGCCGCGTGCCACGCCCGCGCGCTCACCCCGGAGGCCACCGACTGGGAACGCATCGCCGCCCTCTACCGGCTGCTGGCCCACCTCACGCCCTCGCCCATCGTCGAGCTGAACCGGGCGGTGGCGGTCGGCATGGCGTACGGGCCCGAGCGCGGGCTGGAGATCGCCGACAGCCTCCGGGACGAGCGCGCTCTGCGGGAGTACGCGCATCTGCCCGCCGTCCGCGGTGACCTGCTGGCCAGGCTCGGCCGGGCCGAGGAGGCGGCCGCCGAGTTCCGGCGCGCGGCCGAGCTGACCCGGAACGTACGCGAGCGCGACCTGTTCCTGGAGCGCGCCGCCGCGCTGTCAGCCTGACCAAGGGCAAGGGGCCGGCCGTCACCGAACAATGCGCTCCCTGGCCCGGAGCAGGGCGGCCACGATCTTCTCCTCGCGGTCGGGGTAGAGGCGGACGATGGGGATCGAGCAGCTCAGGGCCTCGTTCGGGGGCGAGGCGAAGTCGAGGGCGACGGCGAAGCAGCGCAGGCCGATGGTCGACTCCTGCTCGTCGACGGCATGGCCGCGCCGCCGGATCGCCTCCAGCTCGGCGCGCAGCTCCGCCCGGTCGGTGAAGGTGTTGGCGGTGCGGGGCTCCAGCTTCTCGGGCAGGAGCTGGTCGACCTCGTCCCACGGGCGGCCGGCGAGGATCGCCTTGCCGAGGCCGGTCGCCCAGGAGGGCAGGCGCCGGCCGGGGCGGGAGACGACGGCGAGGGAGTGCCGGGAGATGTTCGTGGCCAGGTAGACGATCTCCGCGCCGTCGAGGCGGGCCAGGTGCACGGTCTCGCCGAGTTCGTTGTTCAGCTCGTTCATGACCGGCTGCGCCCGCTGGACGACGTCGTCGTGCTCGACGTACGAGGCCCCGGCGCGCAGCGCGCGCAGGCCGATCCGGTAGCGGCCGGCGCCGTCGGCGTCGATCCAGCCCGTGTTCACCAGCGTGGTGAGCAGCGCGTACGCGCTCGCGCGGGGCAGGCTCAGACCGGTGGCCACCTCCCGCAACGAGCAGGCGTGATCGGCGGAGCTGAGGTATTCGAGCACGGCGATCGTCCGCTCGGCCGATTTGACGCTGCGGACGCCCCCGGAGTCAGCGGGCTTGAGCGACGGGTCCGAACCTTCTTGCGTCATCGACTGACCTCTTGACGTCCGTTGAAACCCCGACTTAATGTCTCGGCTACAAATATAGACACTGTCTTCGTATGTAGACAAGAGGTTGTCCGAGTGATCAATACCCCCAGCCGCCGTCAGGCGGCCTCTGCCCTTTTGGCGCTCGGCGCCACCTTGTCGGTCACCGCCTGCTCGGTCGCCAACAGCGGCCCGGAGCCCTCGTCCGGCGCGGCGGCGAGCACCGTCCGCATCGTGCTGCCGGAGGAGCCTCCGACGCTGGAGCCGTGTGACGCCTCCCTCACCGCCACCGGGCGCGTCACCAGGGCCAACATCACCGAGGCGCTCACGGAACGCGACCCGGGCACCGGCCAGCTCCAGCCGGCGCTGGCCACGGAGTGGAAGCAGGACTCGCCCACCGAGTGGACCTTCACCCTGCGCAAGGGCGTGAAGTTCCACGACGGCACCGCGTTCGACGCCAAGGCGGCCGCCTTCTCCATCGACCGCACCGTCAACTCCAAGATCGACTGCAACGTGAAGGGCTACGTCTTCGGCGGCATCGAGCTGACGGCCACGGCCACGGACGACGCCACCCTCAAGGTGAAGACGGTCAAGCCGGACCCGATCCTGCCGCTGCGGCTGTCGTTCGTGGAGATCGTGCCGGCCACCACGAGCGCCACCGCCAAGGTCCGCGAACCCGTCGGCACCGGGCCGTACAAGATCGCCAAGTGGGACACCGGTCGAAGCCTGCGCCTGGAGCGGTACTCCGGCTACTGGGGCAAGGCGCCGGAGTTCGCCGCGGCCCAGTACGTCTGGCGCGCCGAGGGCAGCATCCGCGCGGCCATGGTCACCAGCGACGAGGCGGACGTGGCCATCGGCCTCGCCCCCGAGGACGGCGCCGGGGCCGCCGCCGTGCAGTTCCCCAACAACGAGACCTCCTTCCTGCGCATCGACGCCGACAAGGCGCCACTCAACGACCTGCGCGTGCGCCAGGCGATCAACTACGCCATCGACCGGAACGGCCTGGTCGCCTCCGTGTTCGCCGGGCTCGGCAAGCCGGCGGGCCAGCTCGTCCCCGAAGGGGTGACCGGCCACAGCACGTCCGTCCAGCCCTGGCCCTACGACATGGCGCAGGCCAAGAAGCTGATCGCGGAGGCCAAGGCCGACGGCGTCCCCACCGACACCCAGATCACGATCATCGGCCGGAACGGCATCTACCCCAAGGCCGCCGAGGCGATGGAGGTCGTGCAGAACGCGCTGACCGAGGCCGGGCTCAAGGTCAAGATCCAGATGCTCGACGTGAACGCCTGGCTGGAGTACCTGCTGTCACCGTTCGTCAAGGACGCCGGTCCCATCCTGCTGCAGGCCCAGCACGGCAACCAGGCCGGTGACGCGGCCTTCACGATGGGCCAGATCTACGGCACCAAGGGCGCGCAGAGCCCGTACGGCACCAAGGAGCTCGACGAGCTGATCGCCGCCGGCGAGCAGGCCTCGGGCGAGGAGCGCCAGGCGGCGTTCGCCAAGGCGCTGGAGTACCAGAGCAAGGACGTCGTACGGGACGCGGTCCTCGCGCACATGACCGGAATCCTCGCCTTGTCGAAGAAGGTCACCTACAAGCCCAACGCCGCCACGAACGACGAGATGCGGCTCGCCGAGATGCACCCGGCCGGCTGAGGGGGCAGGCGTGCTGACCTTCCTGCGGCATCGCGTCATCTCTAGTGCGATCCCGCTGGTCGTCGTGATCCTCGGGGTGTTCTACCTGGCGCGCCTCACCGGCGACCCGGCGAATCTCTACCTGCCGCTCAGCGCAACGCCGGAGATGCGGGCGGAGTTCTCCGCCCAGCACGGGTTCGACCGGCCGGTGCTCGTCCAGTTCGGCGACTATCTGGCCCAGGTCATCCACCTGGACTTCGGCGAGTCGCTGCGGACCGCCGAGCCCGCCGCCGCGGCCGTGCTGCGGGCGTTCCCCGCGACACTGCAGCTGGCGGGAGCCACGATGATCCTGGCCATCCTCGGCGCGGTCGTCGTCGGGAGCTGGGCGGCCTACCGCCCCAACTCCCTGGCCGACCGGGTCGCCAGCTTCACCTCGACGACCGCGGCGAGCATGCCGGACTTCTGGTTCGCCATCATGGGCGTGCTCGTCTTCGCCGTGGCCCTCGGCTGGCTGCCCACCTCGGGCACGGAAGGCGCGGCGGCGTGGGTGCTGCCGGTGGTCACGTTGCTGATCCGGCCGTTCGGCGTGCTCGTGCAGGTGGTGCGCGGGGCGATGGTCACCGCGCTGTCGGCGCCGTACATCAAGGTCGCCCGGAGCAAGGGCGCGGGCGAGC
The DNA here is from genome assembly GCF_043496855.1 of Nonomuraea sp. JJY05. NCBI lineage: Bacteria > Bacillati > Actinomycetota > Actinomycetes > Streptosporangiales > Streptosporangiaceae > Nonomuraea > Nonomuraea sp. JJY05. The sequence continues at coordinate 9,751 of NZ_JBIEIS010000036.1, read as the reverse complement.
TGCGGGTGGTCTTCGGCCACGCGCTGCGCAACGCCGCGCCCCCGGCGCTCACCGTGGCCGGTGACCTCGCGGTCGGGCTGGTCAACGGCGCCGTGGTCGTGGAGACCATCTTCGGCTGGCCGGGGATCGGCAAGCTGATGATCACCTCGATCCTGCAGCGGGACTTCGCGGTCCTTCAGGCCGCGGTCCTGGTGACCGCGGTCACGATCTTCGCGCTCAACATCGTCATCGACGCCTGTTACGCGCTCCTGGACTCCCGCGTCCGTCAGGGGGTGACGGCATGACCACCATCGACGCCCCTGCGGCAAGGCCCGCCGTTCGGCGGATCTCCATGTGGCGGCTGCTGCTGCGGGACAAGTTCGCCTGCCTGGCGGTGGTGATCCTGCTGGTCGTGGCCGTCGCCGCGATCGTGGGACCGATGCTGTTCGGCGACCTGGCCGTGAAGCAGAACCTGCGGGCGGTCAACCGGCCACCGTTCAGCTTCGACGACGGCTGGGCGTTCGTGCTCGGCAGCGACTCGCTCGGGCGCAGCGTGCTCGCCAGGCTCGTCGTGGCGAGCCGCACGACGCTCTCCGTCGCGATCCCGGCCGTCCTGATCTCCCTCGCCGTCGGCTCCGTCTGGGGGATGTGGGCGGGCTACCACCGGGGGTGGCGGGAGAACGTCTCCATGCGGGTCGCCGACGTCATCCTCAGCTTCCCGTCGCTGCTGCTGGCCGTGGTCGTCCTGTACGTCTTCTCGCCCAGCGCCGCCAACATCATCCTGGTCCTGGCGATCGCGAGGATCCCGATCTACCTTCGGGCCGCCCGGGCGGAGTCGGCGGAGCTGCAGAGCCGGCTGTTCGTCGACGCGGCGCGCACGTTCGGCGCCAAGAGCTGGGCCATCATCGGCCGGCACGTCGCGCCGACGGTCATGCCCACGTTGTTCACCGTCGCGACGCTGGACTTCTGTTTCGTGATGCTGACCGAGTCGTCGCTGAGCTTCCTGGGCATCGGCATCCAGCCGCCGGACATGAGCTGGGGCCTGATGGTCGCCCAGGGCCGGCAGGTGCTGCAGAGCGCCTGGTGGATCGCCGTCTTCCCGGGCCTGGCCATCGTGGTGACCACCGTGTCCGCGACCGTGCTCGCGTCCTGGGCGCGCCTGGCCATGGACCCCGGCCAGCGCTGGCGCCTCACTCTCAGCAAGGAGGTGAAGCCGTGACGACTCCGGCGCTGGAGGTGGATCGGCTGGCGGTCGACATCCGCACCCCCGCGGGGACGGTCCGCGCCGTGCGCGAGGTCAGTTTCTCCGTACGCTCCGGCGAGACGCTGGCGCTGCTGGGCGAGTCGGGCTGCGGCAAGAGCATGACGGCGCAGGCCATCGTCGGGCTGCTCGACCCGGTCGCGCACGTGGCGGGCGGCGCCGTGCGCCTGGACGGGACCGACGTGCTCACCCTGCCGCCCGCGCAGCGCCGGAAGCTGGCCGGTCCCGGCCTGTCCATCGTGTTCCAGGACGCGCTCACCGCGCTGAACCCCGTCCAGACGGTCGGCGCCCAGCTCGCCGAGCCGTTCCGGATCCACGAGCGCCTGTCGCGCCGCGCCGCGCGGGAGCGGGCGGTCGAACTGATGGAACGGGTCGGCATCCCCGAGCCGCGGGCCCGGCTCCGCGCCTACCCGCACCAGTTCTCCGGCGGCATGCGCCAGCGCCTGCTCATCGCGCTGGCCGTGGCCCTGCAGCCCAAGGTGCTGCTCGCCGACGAGCCCACCACCGCTCTCGACGTGACCGTACAGGCCCAGATCATGGAGCTGCTGCGCGAGCTGCGCACCGAGCAGCAGACGGCGCTGATCCTGATCACCCACGACCTCGCGGTCGTGGCCGAGCAGGCCGATCACGTGGCCGTCATGTACGCGGGCAGCATCGTCGAGACCGGCCGGGTGGCGGACGTGTTCTCCCGGCCCCGCCACCCGTACACCCGCGGGCTGCTCGACTCGGTGCCGGCCGAGGTGGCGCGCGGCACCAACCTGAAGTCCATCCCGGGCAGCCCGCCCGACCTGCACTCGGTCCCATCGGGCTGCGCCTTCCGCGCGCGCTGTCCGATGGCCACCGAGGTGTGCGCGGAGGAGCTCCCGGTCCTCACCGAGTCCGGGCCCGGACGTCTGGCCGCGTGCCACCACTGGAAGGAGCTGGCCGATGACTGAGCCTGCCGCGGAAGCTCCCCTGCTGGACGTGGCAGGGGTGAGCAAGACCTTCCACGTGGCCGGTCGCGGCCGGCTGCGCGCGCTGGACGGCGTGGACCTGCGGCTGGCCCGGGGCGAGACGCTCGGACTGGTCGGGGAGTCCGGCTGCGGGAAGTCGACCCTCGCCAGGGTGCTGCTCATGCTGGAGCGTCCCGACCAGGGCCACGTGCGGTTCGAGGGGATGGACCCGTTCGCGCTGCGTGGCAAGGAGCTGCTCAGGTGGCGCCGGCGCGTCCAGATGGTGTTCCAGGACCCGTTCGCGTCGCTGAACGCCCGCCTGTGCGCCGAGGACATCGTCGCCGAGCCGTGGCGGACGCACCGCGACCTGGTGCCGGTGAAGGAGCGCGGCAAGCGGGTCGCCGAGCTCCTCGAGATGGTGGGGCTGCGGGCGGGCGACGCGCGGCGCTATCCGCAGGAGTTCTCCGGTGGTCAGCGCCAGCGGCTGGGGATCGCCCGCGCCCTCGCGCTCGAACCCGACGTCATCGTGTGCGACGAGCCCGTGTCGGCGCTCGACCTGTCCGTCCAGGCGCAGGTGCTCAACCTGCTCACCGACCTGCAGGCCAGGCTCGGAGTGTCGTACGTGTTCATCTCCCACGACCTGTCCGTGGTCCGCCACGTCGCCGACCGCGTCTCGGTCATGTACCTCGGCAGGATCGTCGAGACGGGCCCGACGCAGCAGGTGTTCGACCGGCCGCGCCATCCCTACACGGCCGCGCTGATGTCCGCGGCGCCGGTGCTCGACGTCACCTCGGGAGCGCGGCGCGAACGGATCCTGCTCAAGGGAGAGGTGCCCTCCCCGCTCGACCCGCCGTCGGGGTGCCGGTTCCGGACCCGCTGCTGGAAGGCGCAGGACCTCTGCGCCCAGCAGGCGCCGCCCCTGGAGCCGGCCGAGGACGAACCGCTGCACGGGGCCGCCTGCCACTTCCCGCTCCAGGAGGTGGCGGCCGCTGGTTGATCAGGAGGCGACCGTGGTCCGGCTGAACAGCCGGCCCGCGAGCCGTCCGGACCGGCGTTGGCCGGCGAATCGCCGGCCCACAGCCGGTCCGCTCGCTGTAGCGTGGGATCACGTTCCCTGTCGGAGGTGATCACGGTGCACCCGGTCTTATGACGGCCCCAGCCAGGGGCGTCACGGAGCCGAAAGGCGACCGGATGAGCAGGACCGACAAGACCCGCCCCTGGTGGGTGGGGATGGCCGACGTGCCGATGGTGACGTGCCGCCCCATGCATGATCATCGCTTCGGGCCGTGCACGCTGCCGGACGACATCACCGCCGACAGCGCGTCCCTCAACCGCCGCACGAGCGGCTGTTACTGGGGCGCCACCGCCTACTACCTGTTCGAATGCGGCCCCATCAGCGGGGGCCGGGAGTGGTACGCCCTCCGGCGCGAAGAGCGCCGCCGGAGCCGTCACCAGGCACGCCGCGAGCTGCGCGCCTGGCTGCGTGACGAGCGGGTACGTGCCCGCCCCGGGGGCAGGGCGGAGCCGGTCATCTCACGGTCACGATGATTCGCTGGTAGGCGGTCAGCGCCGGGCTGCCGTCGTCCTTCACCTCGACGATGACGTGGATGGTGCTCCCCGGCCGTGCGTCCGCCGGCACGGTGAAGCTCGCCCTCGAAGAATGGCGCCCCGGCGCGGCGGTCGCCGTGTCGCCATCGGTGGTGATCTCGACGGCGCCCTGGTAGCTGCCCGCCTCCTGGTACTGCCACCAGCGAGAGCTGAGCTTGTCCCCGTCGGGATCCGTCGCCCTGGCGGAAAGGTGCACTTTCTGCCCGGGCCGGGCAGTGAGGTCGCGGCGCCCCGCCGGCAGGGTGATCTCGGGCCGGTGGTTCGCGTCGCGGAAGTCGGGCGTCACGCTCCACCGCAGGCGTGCGGCGAAATCGAGCTGCGCGGCCTCGAACCAGCGCGCCGCCGCATAGTCGGCCGGCGCGTTGCCCTGCGGATCGCGGTCCACGGCTTTGGCGGCGAGCCATTCGGACGGATCGTCGGGGTTCTGCTCCTGGCGGCCGCCCCATCCGCCGTAGTTGCCTTGCTCGTAAGCGCGCAGACCGTTGTCCACGAGGTTCATGAAGTTGGACGTGTCGCCTTCGGAGATCCAGGAACCCTTTTCCTGGATGGGCATCCAGATCTTGTAGCCGCGGGTGCGCAGCTCGTCCTCGCCGAGGTAGGAGAGGCCGAAGTGATCCCAGACGTCGCCCTCCACCATCTGCTTCCCGTCACCCCAGATCCGGTACAGCGCGCCGAAAGGTCCGTTGCCGGACACGTTCTCCGCCGTCCATCGGGCCGACAGATACTGCGCGTGCTCGGGAAGGACCGTGCGGCGGGCGAAGTAACCCCAGATCGTGGTCGCCACGTCCCGTGCCTCGATGTCCGGCCAGTTGGGGGCGATGTAGTCCTGATAGGTGGCGTCCTGTGAGCCGAACTTGGTGATGATCGCCTTTCGGGACACCTCGCGGCGGACGCGCTCCCATCGGGGAGTTCCCTCGTACTGCTCCTGGATCGATTTCAGCGCCCGGGCGATCGTGCTCGTCCCTCCCCATGCCTGCAGGTAGACGGGCCCGCCCTTGCCGTCGAGGAGAACGTCCTTGATGAGGTTCGACCCAGGGGTCTCTTCGGAGATGTCCCCTTCGAATTCGACGTTGCCCACGCGGATCTTGGAGTAGAGGCTGCGGGGGTCGGGGTAGCGACGGTCATGGCGTACGAGATTGGGATAGACCTCGGCGTACGCCTTCACCGCCGTGTGGATGAACTGCTCGTCCTGGGCCCATCGCCACGACGTCTGCGGGGTGGTGTATTCCCTGCCGGGCAGGAAGAACTCCGTCCCCTTGCCGTCGCCTTTCCAGTGGAACCGGCTGCTGGCGTAGATGAGCCCCTCGGTCGTCACCTCATTGCTGTAGAGCAGGTATCTGATCAGCGAGTTGGCGTCGTCCAGTTCCGGGTCGGCGGTGACGATGGTCCGCGGCCGGGGGCTCCGGGTGACGGCTTCGGCCGGGGACGCCGTCATGCCCGCGGCGAGCGAGAGCAGTAAGAAGGTCCCGACAGAATTCCGTACCCAATGACTTGCCATGCTCTCTCCTGCCGCGCAACGTCCCGTTATGAATATTTATTCAGTAACGACTGGACATTAATCACGGTACGGAGGAGTGCACAATCATGTCAATGCCCGCCGGTGGACTCGCGGGCCACGACCGTGAAGCGACTGACGAACTCGCGCGCGACCTCCCGCTTCTTGCCCTTCTCCGTGATCCGCTTGACGAGGAACCGGACGGCCGTGCCGGCCATCAGCGGGTGATCGGGGTCGATCGACGACAGGGAGGGCACGGTGTAGGCGCCTTCGGTGATGTTGTCGAAGCCGATGACCTTCACCTGGTCGGGCACGCGTACCCCGCGGTCGGCCAGCCCGCGCAGCACGCCGATCGCCACCGTGTCGGTCACGCAGAACACGCCGTCGAAGTCCACCCCGCCGTCCACCAGGCGCCGGGCCGCCGCGGCCCCGCCCTCCATCGTGAACTGCGTGGTAGGAGCCACGAGCCGGGGGTCCAAGGCGACGCCCGCCTCCTCGTGCGCCTCGCGGTAGCCGGTGTAGCGCAGGCTGGAGACGTTGACCTCCTCGCGCTGGGCGCCGCCGTCGACGAGCGCGATGCGGCGGCAGCCCCGCTCGATCAGGTGGGCGGTGGCGGCGCGGGCGCCTTCGACGTTGGGCATGGCGACGTGGTCCACGGGCCCGTCGAAGATGCGCTCCCCCAGGATGACGATGGGGTAGTCGACCTTGAGCAGGTCGGTGTCGGTCGGCCCGAGCCCGACGGTGCTGAGGATGAGCCCGTCGTAGAGGCGGTTGCGCGACAGGGCGAGCGCGTCCAGCTCGCCCTCGCGCGAGGCGCCGGTCTGCTCGATGGCCACCTTGAGGTTGTGCCGCGCCGCCGCCGTGATGATCTCGGCCGCGAGCTGCCCGAAGTAGGGCCGGTCCACCTCGGGCACGGCGAGCCCGATCGTGCCGGTCCGCCCCGTGCGCAGGTTGCGCGCCGCCACGTTGACCCGGTAGTCGAGGTCGGCGATGGCCTGCAGCACGCGCGCCCGCGTCTCGTTCTTGACATGAGGGTGGTCGTTGAGCACGTGGGACACCGTCATGGCGGACACGCCCGCGGCCCTGGCCACGTCCTGGATCGTCACCATTCCTGGTTCACCCGCACGGCCCGCATCCTCTCACGCGTCAACCCTTGACGCTCCCCCGCAGCAGCCCGTTGACGATGTGCCGCTGCATCGCGATGAAGAAGATCACGACGGGGGTGAGCACGATCACGCTGAGCGTCATGAACGCCGGCCAGTCCACCGAGTACTGCCCGACCGCCTTGTAGACCTGCAGGACGAGCGTCTGCTTGTCGGGCGAGCTGATGAACACGTTGGGGGTGATGAAGTCGTTCCAGATCCACATGGTCTGGAACACCCCGACCGTGATCAGGATGGGCCGGATGAGGGGCAGCACGATCCGCCAGTAGATCTGCCACGGCCCGGCGCCGTCGATGCGCGCCGCCTCGAAGATCGAGATCGGCAGTGACCGCAGGTAGCCCTGGATGAGGAAGTAGCAGAAGACGGAGCCGGCGGCGTACAGGAAGACGAGTCCTTCGAGGCTGTCGACCAGCCGCAGCTGCACGAGGATCCGGTAGACCGGGATCAGCGTGGCCTGCCCCGGCACCAGGAAAGCGATCACGAGCAGCACTCCGGCCACCCGGTTGACCAGGGTCTTGCGCAGCAGCATCGCGTACGCCGCCATCGACCCGATGATCAGCATGATCACGATGGAGACGGCGGTGACGTACACGGTGTTGAGGAAGGACTGCAGGATCGGCGTGTTCTCGAAGACCCGCACGTAGTTGTCGAGATACAGGCCCGACGGCAGGCCCAGGGGTGAGGCCGACGTCTCCGCCTGGGTCTTGAACGTGTTGACGACGATGTAGTAGAACGGCACGCCGACCACGGCGGCGGCCAGGATCATCGCGAAGCTGAGCAGCGGCCTTCTCATGACAGGCGCCCTTCGAGCCGGCTCGACAGGACCAGCTGGACGGCCACGATCGCGCCGACGACCAGCATGAAGACCACCGCCAGCGCAGATGCCTGGCCGAACTTGGCCTGCGCGATGCCGCTCTGGATGATCGACTGGGTGATGGTGAACGTGGCGTATCCGGGGCCGCCCTTGGTGAGGGTGTAGGGCAGGTCGTAGACCTTCAGGCCGCCGGTCATCAGCAGCAGCGAGCTGATGGTGACGGCCGGCGCCAGCAGCGGCAGCGTGATGGAGAAGAACGACTGGCGCGGTGAGGCGCCGTCCACCCGCGCGGCCTCGTAGTAGTCGTCGGGGATCGACTGCAGGTAGGCCAGATAGAGGATGGCGTGCCAGCCGGTGGACGACCAGACGGCGACCATGATGACCGACAGCTGGGCGAGCGTGCTGTCGGACAGCCACGGCACCGGGCCCAGCTCTCCGAGCAGGCTGTTGATCGCGCCCGAGCCGAGCGGCGACAGGATGAACCCCCACACCAGGCCGAGGATCGCGATGCTGGGGATGGCGGGGAAGAAGAACACGGCCCGCACCACGTTCCGGCCGAAGAAGCGCCGGTTGAGCAGCACGGCCAGCGGGATCGCCAGCACCGTGATGATGACGGTGGTGCCGATCGCGAACAGCAGCGTGAACCCCAGCCCGGCCAGCATGGCCGGGTCTGAGAAGATCTTCCGGTAGTTCTCCAGCCCGACGAAGTTGACCTCCGTCGAGTAGCCGTTGAAGTCGGTGACGCTGAAGTACAGCGACTGCGCCAGCGGGATCGCGAACAGCACCGCGAACACGATCCCGATCGGCACCAGGAACGCCTGCAGCCGCAGCCCCTCCAGCCGTTTCGGCGAGATCAGCCAGGACACGGCGCCCCTCGCGGCGGGCGCCCTCGTGCCGAACGCGGTCATGTCAGCTCTGGCCCTTGAGCCGGTTGTCGAGCGCGGCGGCCACGTCGGCCGGCTGCTCCTTGCCCTGCACCATCAGCTGGAGCTGCGCGACCGCCTCGGTGTTGAGCGCGTCCTGCACCCTCGGCCAGGCGATCTGCGGCAGGTAGAAGGTGCCGTCCTTGAGCGCCTGCAGGTTGGGCTCGAGCACCTTGTCGATCTCGGGCGTGACGTCCGACGTGGTGGTCATGGCCGCCGTCTGCTTGTTGAACAGCGTCACGCCCTCCTTGCTGCCGAGGTAGGTCAGGAACGCCTCGGCCTCCTTCTCGTGCTCGGTCTTGGCGTTGATGGCCCAGCCGGGCGAGGCCGCGCCGGACCAGAACGGCTTGCCGTCGGGCGTCGGAACGCCGACGAAGGCCATGTTCATCTTCGGCGCCTTCTCCCGCAGCGTGGTCACGTCCCACGGGCCGGCGGAGATCATCGCGACTCGGCCGTTGGCGAACTCGTCCACGATCTGCGCGCCGGTCAGGCCCACGACGTCCTTGCTCATCACGCCGCTGGTGAACAGCTGGTTGAAGTTCGTCAGCGGCCCGAGCCACAGGTCTCCGAACTTCTTCTGGCCCGCGAAGATCTGCGCGTCCACGTCGCCGCCCTGGCGGGCGTTCTCGTGTCCGACCAGGGCCGCGAGGGTGAGCGGCATGCCCGTCACCGAGTCGTAGTACGGCGTCGTGCCCGCCGACTTGAGCTTCTGGCACAGCGCGAGGAAGTCGTCCCACTTGGTGGGGAACTCGGTGACGCCCGCCTTGGCCAGGATGTCCTTGTTGTAGAGGATGCCGGCGGACCACGACGAGATCGACATGCCGTACGCCTTGCCGTCCCGGGAGTAGGTCGCGGTGTTGAACTTCGACATGTTCGCCATGAACGGCTTGCCGGTCAGGTCCTTGACGAAGCCGCCCTGGATGAGGTTGGTCTTGTTCTCGGCCGCGATCACGAACACGTCCGCGGCGGTGCCCGAGACGAGCCGGGTCTGCAGCGTCGAGATGTACTCGGCCACCGGCGGGGCCGTGGAGAACTCGACGTCGACGGTGGGATTCTGCTTCTCGAAGGCGTCGATGAGCGGTTTCATCGACTGCTCGTTGTCCCAGGAGAAGAAGGTCAGCTTGGTCTTCCCGCCGCCTCCGCCTCCCGAGCCACATCCGGTCAGGGCCAGGACGGCAGCCGCCAGGACGGCAGTTGATCTTCTGAGCAGGGACATCGCGCACCTCTTTGGCACTCTTACCGGGGGGTCGGGCACGTCGGATCGTCGTCCGCGGGAGCCTGGACAGCCGCACCCGCTGAGGGGTTGTATCGATAAAAGATGTATCGACACAGATCGCAGCCTGTCAAGGGTGCGTTACCGATCGCGCAACAGGCCACGTCCACCTGAGTGAGCCTCCGGTCAGGCCCGGCGCAGACCTGTAACGTTACGAACCTCGCGCCGGGCCGGGCACTTCTAGGCCGTGTTTCATAAGGATCTTTGGGGCTTGCGGCGTGTCGATGATCGTGAAAAGTAGAGGTCTCCGGTAGTTGGTTCAACGACCAAGAAGAGCCAAGTACCGGAGACCTCGTGGCCAGC